>NZ_JACARP010000055.1:0-71240 GCF_013386595.1 Brevundimonas sp. P7753
CTCGAGGGGGAGGGCTTTCAGGTCATGTCAGGCTCGGCAGGTTCAGGCCGTGTTCGCGCGCGGCGTCCTTGGCGATGTCGTATCCTGCGTCGGCGTGGCGCATGACGCCGGTGGCCGGGTCGTTCCACAGGACGCGTTCCAGACGCTTGGCGGCTTCCGGCGTGCCGTCGGCGACAATGACGACGCCCGAGTGCTGGCTATAGCCCATGCCGACCCCGCCGCCGTGGTGCAGCGACACCCAGCTGGCGCCAGACGCGGTGTTGAGCAGGGCGTTCAGCAGGGGCCAGTCGGACACGGCGTCCGAGCCGTCCATCATGGCCTCGGTCTCGCGGTTCGGGCTGGCGACGGAGCCGGAGTCCAGATGGTCGCGACCGATGACGATGGGGGCCTTCAGCTCGCCCGAGGCCACCATGTCGTTGAACATCAGACCGGCGCGGTGACGGTCGCCCAGACCGATCCAGCAGATGCGCGCGGGAAGGCCCTGGAAGGCGATGCGCTCGCCCGCCATGTCCAGCCAGCGGTGCAGGCCGGCGTTGTCGGGGAACAGCTTCTTCATCGCCGCATCCGTCTTGCGGATGTCCTCGGGATCGCCCGACAGGGCGGCCCAGCGGAACGGTCCAATGCCGCGACAAAACAGCGGGCGGATATAGGCGGGGACAAAGCCGGGGAAGTCGAAGGCGTTCTTCACGCCCTCGTCAAAGGCGACCTGCCGGATGTTGTTGCCATAGTCGACGGTGGGGATGCCCATGGCGTGGAAGTCGAGCATGGCCTGAACGTGCACGGCCATCGACTGACGCGCGGCGGCCTCTACGGCGGCAGGGTCGCTGACGCGCTTTTCTTCCCATTCGGCGACGGTCCAGCCGGAGGGCAGGTAGCCGTTGACCGGGTCGTGGGCGCTGGTCTGATCCGTCACCAGGTCGGGACGAACGCCGCGCTTGACCATTTCAGGCAGAAGGTCAGCCGCATTGCCCAACAAGCCGATCGACAAGGCTTTCTTGTCCTTGAACGACTGCTCCAGCAGGGCCAGGGCCTCGTCCAGGGTCTCGGCCATGACGTCGACGTAGCGGGTGCGCTGGCGGAACTCGATGCGGCTGCGCTGGCACTCGATGGTGATGCACGAGGCGCCGGCCATGGTCGCAGCCAGAGGCTGGGCGCCGCCCATGCCGCCCAGGCCCGCGGTCAGGATCCACTTGCCCGACCAGTCGCCGCCATAGTGCTGGCGACCCGCCTCCATGAAGGTCTCATAGGTGCCTTGGACGATGCCCTGGGTGCCGATGTAGATCCACGACCCGGCCGTCATCTGGCCGTACATCATCAGGCCCTTGCGATCGAGTTCGTTGAAATGCTCCCAGGTCGCCCACTTGGGCACCAGGTTGGAGTTGGCGATCAGGACGCGCGGCGCGTCTTCGTGGGTGCGGAAGACGCCGACCGGCTTGCCCGACTGGACCATCAGGGTCTCGTCTGCTTCCAGCTTTTGCAGCTGCTCTACGATGGTGTCGAAGGCCTGCCAGTTGCGGGCCGCCTTGCCGATGCCGCCATAGACGACCAGGTCCTCGGGGCGCTCGGCCACCTCAGGATCGAGGTTGTTCATCAGCATCCGCATGGCCGCCTCGGCGGCCCAGGTCTTGGCGGTCTTTTCAGCGCCGTGCGGGCTGCGGATGATGCGGGTGTTGGGCGTGGCGCTCATCGATTCCTCCATGCGGCCCAGAGTGCGGGTTGGGCCGTCGTTTGGGGGGAGTGTTATGTCTAGACATTATCGCGTGCAAGGGGCAGTTTCGATTCATGGATCATGAGCCGCTTCATCGACGGATCGCCGGCGACATCGAGCGCCGTATCGCCTCGGGCGAATGGCGGCCCGGTTTCCGCATCCCGACCGAGGCCGAACTGATGGCCGAATACGGCTGCGCCCGGATGACGGTGTCGCGCGCCATGTCGGACCTGTCGGCGCGGGCCCTGGTGGTGCGGCGGCGCCGCGCCGGGACGGTGGTGGCCCATCCGCCGGTGCATTCCTCGGCCCTGGTCGCCATCCCCGACATCCAGTCCGAGGTCGAGGGCAGGGGGCTGGCCTACGCCCATCGCCTGCTGGGCCGGATCGTCCGCCCGGCGCGTGCCGACGAGGGTCTGGGCGAGCGGGTGGTCGAGCTGGAGACCCTGCATCTGGCCGACGATCTGCCCTTCGTCTTCGAACGCCGCCTGATCTCTCTGAGCGCTGCGCCCGAGGCCGAGGCCGCCGACTTCACCGCCCAGCCGCCGGGCGGATGGCTGCTGGCCCACATGCCCTGGACCGAGGCCGAGCACCGGATTTCTGCCGTCGGCGCCGACGTTGAGACCGCCAAGCATCTGGGTCTGGCCGACGGCGCCCCCTGTCTGCGGCTGGAGCGCCGCACCTGGCGCGACGGCCAGGGCGTGACCTGGGCGTGGCAGACCTTCCCCGGCGCGGCCTATGATCTGGTCGCCCGCTTCTCTCCGACCAAAGGATGATCCCGATGAGCGAACCGTCTGAAGCCCTCGGTTGGCGCTCTGTCGCGGATCTGGTGGGGAACCATCCCGACGCCCCCGTCGCCCTGATCGGCGCGCCGCTGAACGAGCGGTCGCTGACGCCGGGCCGCTGCGATCTCGGCCCCAAGGCCCTGCGCGCCGTCCTGCCGCGCCTGTCCACCTATGACGTCGAGACGGGGCTGGAGCTGGACGTTCTGGTCCACGACGCCGGCGACGTGGCGTTGAAGGCCGTCTCGCCGTTCGACGCCTTCGAGCCGGTGCGCGACGCGGTGGGGGCTCAGGCCCATCGCGCCCTGACCATCCTCGTCGGCGGCAACAACGCCATCACCCGGCCCGGTGTTCACGCCCTCGGTCTCGACCGTGTCGGCGTCTTGACGCTCGACGCCCATTTCGACCTGCGCGACACGGATCAGGGCCTGACCAACGGCAATCCTATTCAGGCTCTGCTGGACGATGGGCTGGACGGGCACCGCATCAGCCAGATCGGCCTCGCCCCCTTCGCCAACACCCGCCGCGCCCACGAAAAGGCCGAGGCGGCGGGCATCAGCGTCCGCACCGCCCGCGAATGCCGCCAGCGCGGTCTGGCGACCGTGGTGGTCGAGGAGCTGGAGCGCCTGTCGTCCCTGTGCGAGGTCATCTACGTCGACTTCGACATCGACGTCATCGACCGCAGCCAGTGGCCCGCCAGCCCAGGCGCCCGCCCCGGCGGGGTTTCGGTCCACGACTTCTTCGACGCCGCCCGCGCCATCGGCGCCCATGCCAAGGTGCGCGCCGTCGACCTGACCGAATACGACCCCTCTCTGGAAGTCGGCGACGTCGGCTCCCTGACCGCGGGACGCTGGTTCTGTGAACTGCTGGCTGGAGCCGCCGCGCGATGACACGACGCTGGATGGCGGCGCCTATTCTTCTGCTGGGCATTCTAGCGGCGGCACCCGCTTGGTCCTGCACGTATTTTGCGACGACGTACCGGGAGGATTTGTACTTCCAGCAAAGACTCTGGAGAGATTCAGACGCCGTCTTCCTCGCTAGGGCGACGCCCGTGGGTGAGGCTCAGAGTCAGCTTGTTCCAGTGGTTTCCCTTTATGGCCGGTCGCCGCCTCGACGAAGTGTGGCAAACGTCAGTGTGAACTGCGGGGAGGCGCCCTCCGAAGGCGTGGTAATCGCTTTTGCGCGCCGCATTCGAGCCAGCGACATGCCTTTGCAGCCTTGGCGGTGGGGCAGTTGGTACGTGATGGACCACCGTGCACCGGCTGAGGTCGTCGACCCGAAGGCGGTCGAAGCTTTGAAAGACGCTGCTGTCAGGCTGAAAACGGATCAGGGACAATGACCTACGACCGCCTCATCACTGACTGCCACGTCGCGACCATGACCGAGGGCGGCGTCCCCTATGGCGCGATCGAGGACGCCGCGATCCTGATCAAGGACGGGCGCATCGCCTGGGTCGGGCCGCGCGTCGATCTGCCTGTGCACAAGGCTGTGGAAACTGACAGCCTGGGCGGCCGCTGGGTCACGCCGGGCCTGATCGACTGCCACACCCATCTGGTCTTCGGCGGCGACCGCTCGGGCGAGTTCGAGCGGCGGCTGGAGGGCGCGACCTATGAAGAGATCGCCCGCGCCGGGGGCGGCATCGTCTCCTCGGTCAAGGCGACGCGCGATGCCAGCGAGGACTCCCTCTACGCCCCGGCCTGCAAGCGTCTGGAGGGGCTGAAGGCCACGGGCGTCACCACGGTCGAGATCAAGTCCGGTTATGGCCTGGACCACGACAGCGAACTGAAGATGCTGCGCGTCGCCCGCCGTATCGGGCGCGAGGCGGGGGTGCGGGTGCGCACCTCCTATCTGGGCCTGCACGCCGTCCCGCCTGAGCACAAAGCCGACCGCGCCGCCTATGTGGACAAGGCTGTGGATCAAATCCTGCCCGCCGCCCATGCCGAGGGTCTGGTCGACGCCGTGGACGCCTATTGCGAGCCCATCGCCTTCACCACGGACGAGGTGGCGCGCCTGTTCGACAAGGCCGAGGCCCTGGGCCTGCCGGTCAAGCTGCACGCCGACCAACTGTCCGACGGCGGCGGGGCGGCCCTGGCCGCCCGCTATCACGCCCTGTCCGCCGACCATATCGAGCACACGACCGAACCGGGCGTGAAAGCCATGGCCGAGGCGGGCGTGGTCGCGGTTCTGCTGCCCGGGGCCTTCCTGATGCTGCGCGAGACCAAGGCGCCGCCCGTGGCCCTGCTGCGCCAGCACGGCGTGCGCATGGCGGTGGCCACCGACTGCAACCCCGGCACCTCGCCCGTCGCCTCGATGACGGCGGCGCTGAACCTGGCCTGCGTCCAGTTCCGCCTGACGCCGGAAGAGGCCCTCGCCGGCGCCACTCGCCACGCCGCCCGCGCCCTGGGGCTGCAGGATGAGGTCGGCACGATTGAGCCGGGCAAGGCCGCCGACTTGGCCGTCTGGGACATCAGCCGCCCGGCCGAGCTCTGCTACTGGCTGGGCGCGCCGCTGCTGCATCGGCGCTACCTCGACGGCATCGACTCCTAAAGGTTGTATTTCGTCGTTATTCTAATCTAGGGTTGTTGGCGGGGAGGCCGACAATCCATGGATGCAGACGACTTCATTCGCCGCTGGTCCGAGGCTCCGATCAGCGAGCGCGCCCACTACCAGACCTTCATCGGCCAGCTGTGCCGGCTGATCGGGGTCGCGGCGCCCGATGACGAGCGGACGGGCGACCTGGACTACTGCTTCGAGCGCCCGGTGAAGTTCCTGCACGAGGACGGCGGCAGCCATCCTGGCTACATCGACTGTTATCGGCGCGGCGCCTTTGTTCTGGAGGCCAAGCAGTCGGGCAAGCGCGGAGCGGGCGGGGCGCTGGACCCGCAGCCGCAGTTGGCCCTGTTCGGCGGCAAGGGACGCAAGGCCGCGCCGCCGTCCAACACGCTCGAAACCCTGATGCGCAACGCCAAGCGGCAGGCCGAGAACTACGCCAAGGCCCTGGACGAGTGGCCGCCCTTCATCGTCGTCGTGGACGTAGGCCGCGCCATCGAGCTGTGGTCGGACTTTGGGCGGCAGGGCAAGGCCTATGCCCCGTTCCCCGACCGCGCTCGCTATCGTATCGAGATGGCGCATCTGCGCGACGAGGCGGTACGGGATCGGCTGAGGCGGGTCTGGTCCGATCCGATGAGCCTGGACCCCGCCGCCCGCGTGGCCGAGGTAACGACCGACATCGCCTCGCGCCTGGCCTGGCTAGTCCGCTCCATCGGCGGGCGCGTGGCGCTCGGCGTGGACGGACGACCCGATCCGGTGGCCAAGGCGGCGCGGGCCAATCAGACGGCTCTGTTCGTCATGCAGTGCATCTTCGCCATGTTCGCCGACAGCGTGGGCCTGATCGAGGACAAGGGTTTCAGGCGTTTTCTGGAAAGCTATCGCGGTCACGCGAACCAATTCCATCTGGGGGCGGGCGACTTCTTTCACCGCATGGACCAGGGCGGGCATTGTTCAGCCATTCGCCAGACCCTGCGCCGGTTCAACGGGGGGCTGTTCCGCCACGCTGCGGCCCTGCCGATCAACGAGGATGAACTGGAGGCCCTGATTGCAGCGGCTCAGCGCGACTGGGCCTCGGTGGAGCCGGCCATCTTCGGCGCCTTGCTGGAGCAGGCCCTGGCCCCGGACGAGCGCGCGGAACTGGGCGCCCACTACACTCCGCGCGCCTATGTCGAACGCCTGGTCGAGCCGACGATCATGGAACCCCTGCGTGCGGACTGGGAGGCCGTCGAGGCCAGCGCCATCGGCCTCTATATGGCGGGCGATCAGCGGGGGGCGCGCGGGATGGTGCGGGATTTTCACCGCGACCTGTGCCGTATCCGCGTGCTGGACCCGGCCTGCGGCACCGGCAACTTCCTCTATGTCGCCATGGGCATGATGAAGGAGCTGGAAGGCGAGGTGCTCGCTGTCCTGGCCGAGATGGGCGAGGCGCAAGGCACCCTGGCGCTGGACGGACACACGGTCAGCCCGGAGCAGTTCTGGGGGCTGGAAAAGAACGCCTACGCCGCATGGATCGCCGAGATGGTGATGTGGATCGGCTATCTGCAGTGGCATTTTCGGGTCTTTGGCGACGCCAAACCGTCGGAGCCGATCCTGCGCAACTTCGAGAAAATCAGGCAAACCGACGCCCTGCTGTCGTGGTCGCGCGAGGAACTGGTCCGCGACGCCGTGGGACGGCCCGTCACGCGCGCCCGGCCCAGACCCCGACCAGGGCGCAAGGACGGCGACGCGCCGGTGCTGTTCGACGCCGCCCCCGACGAGCGCGAGGTGGTCCGCCTGGTCGACCCGCGTCCGACGCCGTGGCCGGACGTCCACTTCATCATCGGCAATCCGCCCTTCATCGGCGGCAAGGACCTGAGGCGCGAGTTGGGCGACGGCTATGTCGACGCCCTGTGGCAGGTGCGGCAGGGGCGGTTCCGCTCGGCTGATCTGGTCACGGCCTGGTGGGACCGGGCGGCGGATATCCTGACGGCCAAGGGCTCCAGCCTGCGCCGCTTCGGCTTCATCACCACCAACTCGATCACCCAGACCTTTTCCCGCCGCGTGCTGGAGCACCACCTGAAGGGCGCGCCGCCGATGCGGCTGGTCTTCGCCATTCCCGACCACCCCTGGATCAAGGGCGGCGATCGGGCCGCCGTCCGCATCGCCATGACCGTGGCCGAGCGCGGCGAGCCGGACGGGCAGGGAAGGCTGCTGACCGTGACAGCCGAAGACGGCCTGCATAGCGATGCGCCGGACATCGTCTTCAGCGAGGCGCGCGGCGCCGTTTCGGCGGATCTGACGGTGGGGGTGGACGTGACCGAAGCCGTCGAGCTGAAGGCCAACGCCCTGTTGTGCTCGCCGGGGGTCAAGCTGCATGGGGCGGGCTTCATCGTCGCGCCGGACCGGGCGGCGGCCCTGCTGTCGGCGTCGGAGCCCGAGGCGGCCTCGCCTATCCGCGCCTATCGCAACGGCCGCGATCTGGCGGACCGGCCGCGCGGCGTCAACGTCATCGACCTGTTCGGCTGGGACGAGGGGGAGGCGAGGCGGCGTCACCCGGCGATCTTTCAGCACGTTCTGGAGACGGTGAAGCCCGAGCGGGACCGCAACAACCGGGCCTCCTATCGCGACAACTGGTGGATTTTCGGCGAGCCGCGTCGCGAACTGCGGCCGGCGCTGGAAGGCTTGCGGCGCTATATCGCCACGGTCGAGACGGCCAAGCACCGCTGGTTCCGGTTTCTGGATGCGGACATCCTGCCGGACAACAAGCTGGTGGTGATCGCCAGTGACGACGCGGCGGTTCTGGGCGTCCTGTCGTCGCGCCTGCATCAGCAGTGGTTCGTCGCCAACTCGGCGCGGATCGGCGTCTATGACGGCGACGCCGTCTATGTGAAGGGCGCCTGTTTCGACGCCTTCCCCTTTCCCGACCTCTCGGGGAGGGCCAGGGCTGAGATCGCGATCCTGGCGGACGAGATCGACGACTTGCGGGCGCAGGTGCTGGAGCGACATGATTTCCTGACCATGACCGGCCTCTACAACGCCCGCGCGCGGCTGGCCGCGGGCGCGTCGCTGACCGAGGCCGAGCGCGCGGTGCATGAGGCAGGGTGCGTCGGGCTGCTGGACCATTTGCATCAGCGGCTGGATGCGGCGGTCATGACCGCCTACGGCTGGCCGGTTGATCTGTCGGCGCAGGAGGCGGTGGTGCGTCTGGTCGCCCTGAACCGCGAGCGCGCGGTCGAGGAGGCGCGCGGCGAGGTGCGCTTCCTCCGTCCCGAATTCCAGACGGGTCGGGTCAAGACCTCGCGCCGGTCGATCCAGATCGAGGCGACCCTGGACGCCGCCGTCACCCTGCCGTCACTGCCTGAGGCGCCGGGGCCTATGGCGTCCGCGCTCCTGCATGCCCTCAGACAAGAAGGCGTGCCGGTCGGCCCGCGCGCTCTGGCGGCCCGGTTCGGCGGGCGTCGGGGGCGGCGGATGGAGGACCGCATCGAACAGACCCTCGCCGTCCTGGCCGTGGCCGGGTCGGTGCAGCGCACTCAGGACGGATGGTTCACCCCGCGGCGAGTCTGATGCTAGCCTCCGCCTCTGGAAGCGGGGGCGAGCAGGATGGCGCAATCACAGACGGACGTCGTCATTCTCGGCGGCGGCCACAACGGGTTGGTCTGCGCCTTCTATCTGGCGCGGGTCGGGCTGAAGGTGACGGTGCTGGAGCGGCGCGGCGTCGTCGGCGGGGCGGCGGTGACGGAGGAGTTTCATCCCGGCTTCCGCAACTCGACCGCCAGCTACACCGTCAGCCTGCTGAACCCGCGCGTGATCGCCGACATGGAGCTGGCGCGCCACGGGCTGCGGGTGGTCGAGCGGCGGGCTGCCAACTTCCTGCCCTTTGACGACGGGCGCTACCTGCTGACCGGCGAGGGGCGGACCCAGGCTGAGGTGGCCAAGTTCTCGGTGCGCGATTCCGAACGCCTGCCCGACTATGAGGCGCGGCTGGAGACGGTCGCCGCCATCCTGCGCGACCTGATCCTGACGCCGCCGCCGAACGTGGTCGAGGGCGGCTGGCTGGCGGCTCTGCCGGAGATGCTGAAGGCGGCGTCGCTGGGGCGGCGGGTCTCGGGTCTGGGCCTGGCGGCGCAGCGCGACCTGCTGGACCTGTTCGCCAAGTCGGCGGGCGACTGGCTGGACGGCTGGTTCGAGAGCGATCCGATCAAGGCCCTGTTCGGTTTCGACAGCGTCGTCGGCCACTACGCCAGCCCCTATACCCCCGGCTCGGCCTATGTCCTGCTGCATCACGTCTTCGGAGAGGTGAACGGCAAGAAGGGCGCCTGGGGGCACGCCATAGGCGGCATGGGCGCCATCACTCAAGCCATGGCCGCCGCCTGCGCCGAACAGGGCGTCGACATCCGGCTGGACGCGCCGGTCGCTGAGGTGCTGACCGAAAAGGGCCGGGCGGTCGGGGCCGTGACCGAGACGGGCGACGTGATCCGCGCCCGCGCCGTCGTCTCCAATCTGCATCCGCGCCTGCTGTTCGACCGGCTGGTCGATCCGGCGGTGGTCCCGGCGGACTTCACCGAGCGGATGGGCCGTTACGCCTCCGGCTCCGGCACCTTCCGCATGAATCTGGCCCTGTCCGAACTGCCCCGGTTCACCGCCTTGCCGGGGGCGGGCGATCATCTGACGGCGGGCATCATCATCGCGCCGACCCTGGCCTATATGGACCGCGCCCATGCCGAGGCGCGGCTGAACGGCTGGTCGTCCAAGCCCATCGTCGAGATGCTGATCCCCTCAACCCTGGACGACAGCCTGTCGCCCCCGGGGCAGCACGTCGCCAGCCTGTTCTGCCAGCACGTTGCGCCGGATCTAAGCGATGAGCATCGCGACACTGTGGCCGACCTGATGATCGAGACGGTCGAGGCCCATGCGCCGGGCTTCAAGGCCTCGGTGGTCGGGCGGCTGGCGTTGGGGCCCCGCGATCTGGAGCGGCGCTTCGGCCTGATCGGCGGCGACATCTTCCATGGGCGACTGACGCTGGATCAGCTGTTCAGCGCCCGGCCGGTGCTGGGCCATGCCGATCACCGGATGCCTGTGCCGGGGCTCTACCTGTGCGGTTCCGGCGCCCATCCCGGCGGCGGCGTCACGGGCGCGCCGGGCCACAATGCGGCGCGCGCCGTGCTGAAGGACCTCAGGCCAGGCTGATGTTCATCGCCTTCATCAGGGCGTCGCGGATTGCGCCTTCGGTAAAGGGTTTCTGGATGGTCGGATTGCCGCGCCAGTGTTCGGGCAGACCCGCCTCGCCATAGCCGGTCGAGAAGACGAAGGGCACGCCGCGCGCGCGCAGGGCCTCGGCCACCGGAAAGACCTCACGGCCCGCCACGTTGACGTCCAGCAGGGCGGCGTCCAGCGACGCCTCGGTCGTGGCGGCGATCAACCCGTCGTCGATATTGGATTCGGGGCCCACGACCGTGCACCCCATGTCGTCGAGGATGGTTTCCAGCAACATGGCCACCAGGGACTCGTCTTCAATCACCAGTACGCGACGGCCCTGCAAAGCGTTGGTCATGCGGCTTCCTTACTCAACGGGATAGTGATTTCGGCGGTAAAACCGTCGTCGCGATAGTGCATCTGAACCGTGCCCGCCAGATCGTGACGGACATTGCGTTCGATCAAGCGGCTGCCGAAGCCCCGCCGTTCCGGCACGGTCACGGACGGCCCGCCGGTCTCGCGCCAGACGATGCCCAGCTGCGGATGGGTCTGGTTCGCCACCGACCAGTCGACCAGCACCCGACCGTCGCCGGACGACAGCGCCCCGTACTTGGCGGCGTTGGTCGCCAGTTCGTGAAAGATCATGCCCAGGGACACGGCCATGGCCGGGTCCAGCGCCACGTTCGGCCCGTTCAGGGTCAGGCGATGCAGGCCGTGGGCCGTGGTTTCGTGCTCCAGCACCTCGCGCAGGTCGGCGCCTTCCCAGTGGCTGCGGGTCAGCAGGTCGTGGGTGTGCGACAGGGACAGGATGCGCGACTGGAAGGTCTCGGCGAAGGAGCGGGGGTCCTCGTGCGAGCGCGCCGTCTGCATGGCGATGGACTGGACCGTGGCCAGGGTGTTCTTCACCCGGTGGTTCAGTTCGTCGATCATCAGTTTCTGGCGTTCGGCGGCCAGGACGGTGTCGGTGACGTCATGCCCCTGGACGAAGACGCCCATGATCGTGCCGGCGTCGTTGCGGATCGGCTGATAGATGAAGTTCAGATAGCGGGTCGCCAGCAAGCCGTCGGGCGTCTGCTGCAACTGCACGGGACTCTGCCGCCCCTGGCAGGGCTCGCCCGTCGCCAGCACCTCGTCGAGAAAATCATAGAAGCCCTGACCCGCCAGTTCCGGCAGGGCCTCGCGGATGGGCTTTCCGATCACGTCGCGATGGCCGATCAACTGACCATAGGCGCCGTTGTGCAGTTGGATCACGTGTTGCGGCCCGTTCAGCACGGCGACGAAGCCCGGCGTCTGCATGAACATGTCCAGCAGCTGTCGCCGCTCCGTCTCCAGCCGCCGATTGTCCGCTTGAACGCTCATGGCGCGACGGAACATCCCGCCGCCGATCAGGCTGTCCAGAGCCGAGGATGGGTCTGCGGGCCGAAGCCGCCCGACCTGACGACGCAGCCGTTCCAGTTCGGTGATGTCGCTGGTGTGCTGAAGGATGTGGGTGACGCGACCCTCGGCGTCCTTGATCGGGGTGTGGGTGCAACTCCAGTAGCGGTCTTCGTAGGTTGTCGTTCCGTCGTCCTGCGGCACCGGAATGGGATAGTGAAGGACGGCTAGATGATCGGGTTTCCCGGTCGCCAGCACCTTCTCGAAGGAGGCCAGAAGTTGGCGAGCGTTTTCCTGCGCTTCCTGACCCGGACCCCCGTCATATTCCTGCATCACCAGCTGACCCAGCAGCTCCTCGCGGCGGCGCTGGGTCACGTCCAGATAGGCCTGATTCATCCCCGCATAGCGAAGCTCGGCGTCCAGCAGCATATAGGGATTGGGCGAGGCGTCGAACGCAGCGACCAGATCGATTGTCTTGGCGAGTGTTCGCAATAGGACCCCCGTAGTCGCACACCTAACGCGACCGAAAGCGAAAGGGTGCGTGTTCCTGACGCAAAATCGGCGGGGATGTCCAGTCGCTGCGTCTGCGCCCTGGATTGTTCTCGACCCTGCCCGGTCTGCCGTGTCGGTGCGCCGCCTTTAGCCTAGGCCTGAGGCAGGTTGCGCCTCTGGCCTTGGGAACGGACCTGTCGAGCCTGATCGTGTCTTCAATCGCGACGTTTCACGGTAAATATGACCGCGCCGCCTTGGCCTGGCGTCAGGCATCATATCGGGACCCGGGGGCTGCGGCAGGCTGTTCTGACCTTCTGCTCCAGCCCTTCACGATGAGGTGGAACACAGAGCTCTGAGCGCGCCGGGTTGTGGTCCGGTGTTCGAGGCGATCGCAGCGTCCAGGCGCCCATTCGTTCTATGGCCGCCTTCCGCGAAGGTGCACGGCCACCTTGCAATGAGGCCTGTGCGCTCTCTGAGTATTTGCGGACTCAAGACCTTGAACAGGCACAGAGTCCTATTCGGTCAAGCAGGCTGTGTATGGGAGCTGATGGCCGGTGAACCTATTTTCCAGTGAGCCTGTGATTCGACTCACTGTCATTCCGCCGACAGGAAGGTGGTCGTGGCGCCGGGCGGTCTGGTCAGGATGCAGTCTCTGACAGAGGCCGGCGTGGGCATGATGTTCGAAAAGCGTCACAAGAGCGGACGCAGCCGAGCCGGCGGCAAGGATTTCGGCAGGGTTAAAATTTGCATCAATCGCAGTTGAATGAGCACGAAAGCAATCAATCTATACCGTTAAGGTTCTGATTTTGAAATATAAATTTCTCCCCGCCTCATTTCGTCATTTTTATGTCTTGTTTGTGTCTCGAATAGCGGTGAGGGTTCGGCTTAGCGGCGCCTTGGGGGAGGAGTTGCTGACACTAGTCGGCACTGTTTTCTTGAGGGGAATTCCATGAGTCGTTCTCAACGTCAGGGCGCACGCCCTGCCGCGTATCGCGCCCTGCTGGCCGGTGGGTCTGCGTCTCTAGCCTTGCTGAGCGGGGGCGCCGCAACGGCGCAAGAAGCGCCGGATCAAGGTCAGGCGGCGGTCGAACTGGGGGAGGTCGTCGTCACCGGCTCGCGGATCGCCAGACGTGACTATGCCTCCAACAGCCCGCTGGTCTCGGTCACGGCAGAGGCCATCGAGAATACGGGTCAGGTCACGGTCGAAAAGGCTCTGACGCAGATGCCCCAGTTCTCGGGCGCCATGGGTCAGAGCACCAGCGGCTCGTCTTCGACATCTCTGAACGGCGGGCAGGCTTACGCCAGCCTGCGCGGTCTGGGTTCCAAGCGCACATTGCTGCTGCTGGACGGCAAGCGCCTTCAGCCCTCCAACCCGGACGGATCGGTTGATCTGAATATCATTCCCGAGGCCTTGATCGGAAATGTCGAGGTCATCACCGGCGGCGCCTCGACCGCTTATGGTTCAGATGCGACGGCGGGCGTGGTCAACTTCCGCCTGAAGCGAGACTTCAGCGGCGTGACGGTCGCCTCTCAGTACGGCGTCAGCGACTATGGCGACGGCGAGAGCTTCCGACTGTCCGTGACGGCGGGCGACCGCTTCGCCGATGACCGCGGCCGGGCCGTGATCTCGCTGGACTACTCGATGCGCGACACCGCGTTGCAGGCCGAGCGGGACTATTATTACCGTCGAAACCGCGAGTCGAACACGGCGATCATCGCCCAGGGGACGGCCCAGTTCGGCACCAATCGCCCGACGCTGGCGGCGGTGAACGATGTCTTTGTCGGACAGTATGGGACCGCGCCTGTTCTGGGCGTCAACGGCTTCTACAATGGCCAGATTGGCTTCAACACCGGCGACCAGACCCTGTTCAACCTCGGCGGCGCGTCGAAGGTGATGAACCTGCGTGACCCCGAGACCGACAACGCCTTCCTGAACGCGGCCGGCACCAATATGCTGTGGGGCTGGACCCGGAACAGCGTTCAGAACGACAATGAGCGCTATTCGCTGTTCTCGCGCGTGGACTATGAGGTCGCGCCGAATGTCGACTTCTTCATCCAGGGTTCGCTGACCAGCTATCAGTCCGAAGGTATCTTCAACCCGACGTTGGCGGGCTTGGCCTATGCCCTGAATGTTCCCGTCACCAATCCCTATATCGGCGCCGACTTCGCCAAGATCTTGGCCTCGCGTCCCAATCCAACGGCGGACTTTGTGTTCTGGAAGGACCTGGATTTTGCGGGTCCGCGTCTGCAGTCCTACGCCTATGACGTCTATCAGTTCATCAGCGGACTGTCGGGCGATGTGGGTTACAAGGACTGGACCTGGGAAGCCTATGTCAGTGTTTCCAAGGCTCAGTTTGAGAACAATCAGACGGGTGGGGTAAGCCGCGCCGCCATTTCTCGCCTGCTTTACAGCCCCACCGGCGGCTCGGAGTTCTGCTCGGGCGGTCTGAACCCCTTCGGCAATCACGTGCCGTCGGCCGAGTGCGCCAACTATGTGACGCGTCGGACCACGAACACCAACGAACTGACCCAGCGTATGGCTGAAGTAACGGTGCAGGGGGGTCTGTTCACGCTGCCGGCGGGCGAGGTTCGCTTCGCCGTCGGAGCCGACTACCGCTACAATCACTTCGCCTTCCAGCCGGATTCCTTGCTGGACCAGCCAGACGGAACCAGCGACATTCTGGGCTATAGTCCGCTGCGCGCCTCGTCCGGCGAAGTGGACACGACGGAGGTCTATGCCGAGTTCCTGGTGCCGTTGTTGCGCGACCTGCCCTTCATTCAGGAGCTGGAGCTCGATCTCGGCTATCGTTACTCGGATTACAGCTCCGTCGGCGGCGTCCACGCCTACAAGGCCGACCTGAACTGGCGCATCAACGAGCCGCTGCGCCTTCGCGGCGGATACAATCGTGCGGTCCGCGCTCCCAGCGTCGGCGAACTATACTCGCCGATCTCGTCTGCGACCGTCGACATCGGCACAGCGACGGGCGCCAATACCAGCGGGGACCCCTGCGACATCCGCAGTTCGTTCCGCAATGGACCAGACGGCGCCAAGGTTCGCCAGCTCTGTATCGACCTGGGCGTCCCGTCCTCGATCATCGACACCTATCAGTTCGGCGCATCGCAGGTCTTCGCCCTGACCGGCGGCAACCCGCAACTGGAAGAAGAGACGGCCGACACCTATTCGTTCGGGGCGGTCGTACAGTCGACGTTCAAGTCGCCGTGGCTGAGCAACATCACCGCTTCGATCGACTGGTATCAGATCAAGGTGTCCGAAGCGGTCGGCACCCTCGGGGTCGGCAATGCGATCCGCTATTGCTTCAACAACGGCGGAAATAACCCGACTTACGACAAGAACAACTACTACTGTAGCTTGCAGGGGCGCAGCGCGGCCGACGGCAACATGGTCGCGCCTCGTCAGCCCTTGCTGAATCTGGGCCAGTTCAATGTGACGGGCGTCGATCTGCAGTTCGACTGGCGCCTGCATCTGGCGGACATAGGCCTGCCGGACGACGGCACGCTGAGCTTTGGTTCGGCCATCAGCTATCTGAGCAGCTTCGAGATTCAGGCTTTGCCGGGGGCCCCGACCTATGACTACGCGGGCACCTGGGGCACGGCGATCGAGGCCAACGCCGGTCAGGCGCACCCGGAATGGAAGGCCAACTCCAGCATCACCTATTCGCGGGACAGTTGGAACATCGGTCTGCGCTGGCGCCACATGTCGGAGATGATGAACAGCGCCCGTGTGACCTCGCCGACCAGCACCACCCTGGGGGTGGACGTCTATGACGTGTTCGACCTGAATGCGCGCGTGGACGCCCCCTACGGGACGACGCTTCGGTTCACCGTGACCAATCTGTTCAACGAGGCCCCGCCGCAGGTGGGCGATGTGCGCGGGACCTACGACCCGCAGAACTACGACGTTCTCGGTCGCTACTACACGGTGGCCGTCAGCAAGACCTTCTGAGCTATCGATTGAAGCTTCGAGGCCTCGAGGGCGGCGTGATGATTGTCGCGTCGTTCTCGAGGATGGCCTTTGGGCCGCGGCGTCTGATCCGAACGACCTGGCCAGGATCACCCGCGAGGGGCGTTCGGCGGCGCGTTTTTACAGTCATGGGGCGGCGAGTTTGCGCCGCGCGGAGGAGGATATGAGTTTGTCATCGAAGAAATCCTGGGTCATCGGCTTTGCTGCGGCCCTTCTGACCACGAGTCCGGTTCTGGCCCTTCAGGCCGCTCCGGCATCGACCGTGTCCTATATTCACGCTGGGCGTCTGCTGGCTGATCCCGCCACGGGCCGCGTGACCGAGCGCCAGACCCTGGTGATCGAGAATGGTCGTGTGCGCGAGATCGTCGATGGTTTTGTCGGCGAAGGTCACGTGGTGGACTTGTCGAACCAGTTCGTCCTGCCGGGCATGATCGACAGCCATGTTCACATCACCAACCAGCAGGGCGAAGGCAATCGCGTCGCCCGCTTCACCAACACCGCCGCTGATTCCGCGGTTCAGGGCGCGGCCTATGCCCTGGTCACGCTGAAGGCCGGGTTCACGACCGTGGCCGACCTCGGCGGGTCCAGCGACGCCGTTGTCGCCCTGCGGAACGGTATCGCCGCCGGCAAGATTCCGGGGCCGCGCCTTCTAGTTTCGGCCGGCACTGTTACGCCGCATGGCGGCCACGGCGACGCCAATGGCGTCAGCAGCGCCATGGTGCCCGTCCTGCGCACGAACGGGGTGTGCTCGGGCGCCGACGAATGCCGTCGTGCCGTGCGCGAGCGCGTTCGCTCGGGCGCCGACATCATCAAGATCACCGCAACGGGCGGCGTTCTGTCGGATACGGGCGCGGGCCTGGGGCAGCAGTTCTCCGACGAGGAACTGGCGGCCATTGTCGAGACCGCTCACTTCATGGGGCGGACGGTGACTGCGCACGCGCACGGTACGGACGGCATCAACAGCTTTCTGCGCGCCGGCGGCGACTCGATCGAGCACGGCACCTTCCTCGACGATGAATCGATCCGCATCTTCAAGGGCAACAACGGCTGGCTGGTCCCGACCTTGCTGGCCGGCGACTATGTGGCGCGCGAGGCGGCTCGTCCGGGTACCTTCTTCACCCCCAACCAGCGCCAGAAGTCGCTGGAAGCGGGTCCGCAAATGCTGGACATGGCGCGACGCGCGCACCGCGCCGGTGTCCAGATCGCCTTTGGCACCGACTCCGGCGTCTCGCCGCATGGTGAAAACGCCAAGGAGTTCGCCTTGCTGGTTCAGGCCGGTCTGACGCCTTTGCAGGCGGTTCAGGCGGCGACCGTCAACGCGGCGACCCACTTCAAGCTGCAGAATGAAATCGGCCGCCTGACGCCGGGCTATGCCGCGGACATCGTCGCCGTTTCCGGCAACCCGCTGGACGACGTCACGACGCTGGAAAAGGTCGGCTTCGTGATGAAGGGCGGCGTCGTCTATCTCCAGGAATAGTCGACGAACTCGCGGCCTATAGCGGTGAGTTGAAGAGGGCCGGTGAAAATCGGCCCTCTTTCCTGCTCGGTGATGGGCGGGTGCATGCCGCCATAGAAAAAGGCCGCCGGGCGAACCCGGCGGCCTTTTTTGCTGGTCGGTGGATCCGATCAGAACTTGAAGCTGGCCCGCAGCAGCAGGGTGTAGCGGACGTAGTCTTCCAGCAGTTCTGCGTCGCCGGTGATGGCCAGCATGCCCAGATCGTTGCCGATGTTCAGGCGGAAGCCCAGGATGGGGCCGCCGCCTTCGATGCTGGCGGGGTCCAGGGTGAAGGCGTCGCCGCCCGAGGCGAAGCGGGCGATGGTCGTGCCGGCGTCGACCGAGAAGTTCTGGCGCCAGCCGAGGCGGACCTCGGGGCGAATCCAGCCGTTCTGGCCGAAGCCGTAGCCGATGTTCACGGCGGCTACGCCGGAGAACATATGGCCGTCGCGCTCTTCGATATCGAGATCGAACCCGTCGCCGCCACCCTGTTCGGTGCGTGCGTCTTCGCTCAGCGAGAAATACTCGCCGTAGATTTCGGGACGAACGTTCAGGCGACCGAAGTTGCGTTCGTAGGAAGCGCCGCCGGCCGCGGCCAGGGTGAAGCCGTGCCAGTCGGACTCGTTCTTCAGGTTCAGACCGTCAGCGACCAGTTTGCGGGTGGCGTTGAACGAGGCGTAGCCGCCCGCTGCCCGCGCCCAGGTCGTCCAGTACTGGCCCTGGGCTCGCCAGTAGAGGCCCAACTCCAGCAGATTGGCCGACAGGACTTCCTCAGCGGCCGCTTCGGGGTCTTCCAGGTCGGACGAGGTGAAGGCGGCGGACAGGCCGATGGCGCCCATGCTGGTGCCGCGTTCGACGCCGCCGGCGACGCCGAAGCCTTCCGAACGGAAGCCGTAGGAGTCGGTCTTGTCCTTGTCGGCGTAGAAGTTGATTTCCTGAACCCAGGCGCTGGTCTCGCCCGGCGCGGCCGAGGCGTTGCGGCCGGTCAGGGCGCGGGTCACAGCATCAACGCCGCTGGCCAGGGAGAGCAGGGGGCCGCCCGAGTGGTCGGGAAGCATCTGCTCGTAGATGTCGAAGAAGCCGTCGCGGCCGGTCTGGTTGAGGATGGCGTTGCGGATGGCTTCGTTCTGACCCAGGGCGCCGTAGATCGAGTCATAGGCGGCGGATTCCACGCCGATCATGCCGGCTTCTTCCGCAGTGCGTCGGCGGGCGTCGATGTAGATGTCGCCGGCGGCGGCGTCGACGCCGGTCTTCACGACGAAAGCGTAGGGCGAGTTGGCCTGGGCCGCGTCGGGGTCAATCGTGCCGGCGTTCAGGGTGTCGGCGTCGATGATGGTGAAGCGGGTTTCGGTCTGGATCAGGGAGTTGAAGCGAACGCCCAAGTCTGCGCCGGTCGCGATATCGGCGGCGCCGTTGACCTTGAAGCCGCCGGAGGTCCCGTTCGCGGGGTCCAGCGTCACGATCAGCGCGCCGTCCGCGCCGACGTTGAGTCCGGTCACTTCCAACTGGCCGGAGTGGCGCGCGTCGAGCGTGCCCTTGGAGATGTTGATGTCCAGCAGACCGTCGGCGTTGGACAGCTTTCCGGTCACAACGGCGCCGCCCGAGATGGACAGCGTGTCAGCGCCGGCGCCGAATGAGATGTCGCCCGTGACCGTGCCGTTGCGGATGTCCAGCACATCGGCGCCGGAGCCAAGGCGGATCTCACCCTGGATGGCCGGTTCCTTGCTGTCCGGCACGCCGTCCTTGTCGGCATCGGGCAATTCCGTGCCAGGTACGACGACGCCGTCCTGGATGAAAGAGACGCCCGTGGTGTTCTTGCTGAGATCGACGGCGACGGCCTTGCCGGTCTGGTCGATATCGGCCGTGGGGCTAATGCCGGAGGCGATCACGCCCGTGTTGCGGAAGCTGCTCAGCGTGCCGGAGTCATCCCTGATCGCCACGGCATCAGTCTTGGAGCCGCCGACGCCCGCAGTGATCTGACCAGAATTTTCAAATGAAGGCAGGGAAGCGCCAGCTTCAATCAGGACGCCGGAAACCGTGTGCACGCCATCGGAGACGGCGGTCGCCTGGATCGTTCCCTTGTTGACCAAGGTCGGCAAATCAGCGCCGGCTCCGACCAGGACTGCGGTGCTGTTGGCGTTGAGCGCGCTCGCAGCAACAGTCCCTGAGTTGAAGAAGCCGCCTTCAACCGTGACCGCTTGGCCGGTTCCCCCGATCCGAAGCCCTTGAGCGTTGATGCCGGTGTAAACGCCCGAGGCTTCGATGGAGCCGCGATTGATCAGACCGTAGGCATTGTCGCCCGTTCCGACCGCATTGAGGGTGATGGCGCTGGTGCTGGAGCCGACCAGAACGGCGGGCGCGCCGCCGTACGACTTGATGGTCGCCGTGCCCTCGGAAGCATCGGGAAGGCCGTCGCCGTCGCGGTCAGTGTCTTCACGATTCTTGACGCCGTCGCCGTCGTCGTCTTCGTCGCCGTTCTTGACGCCGTCGCCGTCGTCGTCGCCTTCAACGCCGCCCTTCAGATACTGAGGGCCGGTGTCAAACACCACGCCGCCGGTGACGTCGCCTGCGATCCGCACGGCCGGACCGCCTTGCAGCAGGTCATCGGCGTCCAGGTCTTCAAGATAGAGGGTTTCGTTCTTGACGTCGCCCGTTGTCGGCTTGGCCGTAGGGGGCGTGGTGTAGCGATATCCCGTCGAGGAGATGGCCCCCTGGATCTTGACCGAGCCCTGGACATCGCCATCCAGAGCGACGCCGGTGGCGTTCTCGCCCTGGGCGGAGATGCTGCCCAGGATGGCGACGTTGCCGGTCACTGGGCCCGTAACATGGACGCCGTAGCTGTTGTCGCCGACCACGCCGATGGTGCCAAGATTGGTCAGGTTGCCGACCAAGGGGGCTTCGATGGCGACGCCTGCGGAGTTGTTGCCCTCGACCTTGATGGACCCCCCCGCTTCGATCAGCATATTTCCGGTCAGGGGCGTCGCACCCGAGACACGGACGCCATAGCGGTTGGCGCCGCTGGCGAAGGGACCGTCCAGGTCGCCGTCTTTGTCGGTGTCGGTGTATTCTTCGATCGAGTCGGTGATGGTGATCGCGCCGCCGACCGTGACACTGGCCGTGTTACCGCCCTGCACCAGGATGCCGGTGGCGCCGTCGGCGGCCTTTTCCATCTTGATGGAGGAGCCGGCGTCCAGATCGACGTTATTGCTGGAATCGACGGTGATCGCCGCGCCGCTGGTGACGGCGATGGAGCCGTCCTTGTCCAGGCGGATATTGTCAGGCGCTCCAGCCTTGGCGGTCGATGTGGAGATCGGCGTGGTGCGCGCCGTCGAGATCACGGTCTCGGGCGTCGGCGTCGTTTGCGCCTGAGCGCCGACGGCGACCATCAAGGGAGCGATCGCCACTGCGGTCGCGAGCAGAATACGCATTAGTTAGAAACCCCTCGTGGACACACGCGCAACGACGCCAGCCGTCCGTCTATCAGGCTCGGCGTCGCCATGCCCCAAGTTTCTCGAATTTGAGGCGATTGCAAGGCCCGGCGTAGGCAGGCCCAGGTGAACCGCAGCTGAACGCCGCCATTTTCGAGCCCCCGCCGTGGGTTGTGGAAAAGGATGCTTGAGCGGAGCCGTTTCCGGGTCTACGGGCGATTCATGGTGAGTTCCAAACGCGCGCGTCGCATCCAAAGCCGATCCAACCGCGTTGCGGCGTCGAGATCTGGAGAAAACGCCTCAATGACTATGAGCGATATCGATGTTCAGGAAGGCGAACTGCGCCTGATCCCAGGGCTGGACGAAGAAGTCGCTGAAACGCTTAGGATACTGAAGGCTTCGACCTCTGATCCGCGCCCGCGTCTGGTGGACACCACCATGCTGTTTGCGCCCCGTTCGGGCGGGGTGAAGCGTTATCTGCTGTCCAAGAAGGCCTGGCTGGAGGCGAATCGGCCTTCGGTCGCCCACACGCTTGTGGTTCCGGGCGCCAAGCATAAGGCGGGGGCGGACGGCATCGTTCAGCTGCACGCCGCCAAGTTGCCTTTCGGCGACGGCTATCGCTGGCCGAGTTCAGTGCGGCGCTGGGGGGCCTGGGTGGCTTCGATGAACCCGGCCGTGATCGAGGCCGGCGACCCCTATACGCCGGGGCAGGGCGCTCTGGAGGCAGGGCAACGCGCCGGTTGTCCGGTCGTCGGCTTCTGCCACTCGGACCCGGCCGGTCTGGCGGCGCTGCATTTCGGCGAATGGGCCAAGAAGCCGGTCGAGAAGCGCTGGGCCAAACTGTTTTCGCAATTCGACCGCGTCGTTTCGCCCAGCCGCTTCATCGCGCGGCGGCTCGAGGAAGCAGGCGTCGGCGGCATCGTGATTCGCCCCCTGGGGGTCGAGGTCGACACCTTCCGCCCGGATCGTCGGGATCGCGACTGGCTGCTGAAGAAGCTGGGTCTGGGCGCGGACGCGCGTCTGCTGTGCTTCGCCGGGCGCCCGGCCAAGGAAAAGAACGTCGATGTCCTGATCGACGCGGTACAGCGTCTCGGCGCGCCCTATCATCTGGTGCTGGTCGGCGCCGGGGCCGGAATGCCGCCCGAGGATCGCGTGATCTCGCTGCCCTATGAGAAGGACCCCAAGGCCGTGGCGCGGATCATCGCCAGCTGCGACGCCTTTGTTCACGCCAACGACAAGGAGCCGTTTGGTCTGATCGTGCTGGAGGCCATGGCCTGCGGCCGCCCGGTCGTTGGGGTCAACGCCGGCGGTGTGGCCGAGACGGTGGATTCGAGCGTGGGGCAGTTGGCGGTTTCCGCCGACCCGGCCGACTATGCCGAGGCCATCGAGGCCCTGTTCGCGCGCGACGTCGAGGCTCTGGGTCGAGCGGCGCGGGTGAAGATGGTCGAGCAGTTCGCCTGGAATCGCGTCTTCGAGGACCTGTCGATGCTCTATGGCGAGCTGAGCGGTCGGTCCGAGTTCGTCATGCCGCAGGAGGTCGCGCCGCTGAATTAGCGGCGTGACGGCGGCGCACAGCGTCGTACCGACGGGCAACACCTAAGAATGTAATGGGGGGGGGCGGTGTGCGCCATTCTCTTCGCTGAAGAGAATGGCGCGAGTGACGGGACTCGAACCCGCGACCTCCGGCGTGACAGGCCGGCACTCTAACCAACTGAGCTACACCCGCGTTGCTCACTGGGAAGCCATGCGTCCCGGCGAGGGGCGTCGTTTAGGCGGGGAGGCCGGTTACTGTCAAGCGATCCGGCTGTGGATAACTGAAAAGATCGCGAGACCTCCGTTACTTGGCCGCCGCCGCCTGCGGCGGAGCCACAGGGCCGGCGATCCCGCCGTCCATCGGCAGGTGGGACGCGACGGCGGGCGGCGGCGGCGTGTAATGGACGCCCACGCCAGGTCCCAAGGGCAGGTCCAGCGCCACCCAGGCGGCCACCATGATCAGGCCCGCGACCAGGAAGGCCCCGGCATAGGGCAGCATGGTGGCCATCAGCGACCCCAGGCCGAAACGCGGGTCCCAGCGCTGGGCGAAGGTCAGGATGAGGGGGAAGTAGCTCATCAGCGGGGTGGCGATGTTGGTGACGCTGTCGCCCATGCGATAGGCGGCGGTCGTCATTTCGGGGCTGATGCCCAGCAGCATGAACATCGGCACGACGATGGGGGCCAGGGCCGACCACTTGGCCGAGGCCGAGCCGATGAACAGGTCGAAGACGCAGGAGACCAGCACCACGACGATCAGCAGCAGGGGCGTGGGCAGGGCCAGTTCACGCAGGGAGGCGGCGGCGTTGACCGCCAGGATGGGTCCCAGGCCCGACCAGTTGAACATGGCGACGAAGTGGGCGGCGAAGAAGGCCAGGACGATATAGGGGGCCAGTTGGCTGATCCCCTCACGCATCATCCGCACCAGGTCGTGGTGGCTCTTGATCGAGCCGGAGCCGACGCCGAAGGCCGCGCCCGCCCCAAAGAAGGTCAGGGCGAAGAAGGCGACCAGCGAACGATATAGGGGGTTGAAGCGCTGGGCGGGCTCGGCGTCGGCATCGACGAAGGGCGAGCCGGGCAGGAGGGTGACGAGCGTCCACAGGGCGATCATCGACAGGATGGCAAGACCCGCGAACAGCAGGCCGCGCTTTTCGGCGTGGCTGAGCGGTGTCTTTTCTTCCGCGGTGGCCGGGGCGGCGGAGGTGGGAACCCACGGGCCGAGGCGCGGTTCGATAACCCTGTCGGTCAGGAACCAGACAATGGGGGTGAAAACGAAGACGACGCCGACAATGAAGAACCAGTTGCCGGCGATGCTGACGGCGTAGGACGGGTCGATCAGGTGGGCGGCGGGCTCGGTGATGCCCAGAATCAGCGCATCGCTGGCGCCAGGAAACAGGTTGCCTGCATATCCGCCCGAGACGGCGGCGAACCCGGCGGCCAGACCGGCCAGCGGATGGCGGCCCGCGGCGGCGAAGATGACGGCGGCCAGAGGAATGACGACGACGTAGGAGGCGTCCGAGGCGTGGTGCGACACCATGCCCGTCACCACCACGATCGGCGTCAGGATGAATCGCGGGGCGTTCAGCAGGGCGCCGCGAATGGCGGTCGAGAACATGCCTGTCCGCTCGGCGACCGAGGCGCCGTAAATAATTGTGATCACGATCCCCAGGGGCGGAAAATCGGCCAGGGTGCGCGGCATGCCGATGAACAGCCGCTCCAGATTGGCGGGGGACAGCAGGCTCTCGGCCTGCAGGACGTCGCCAGTCACCGGGTTGACGGCGGACCAGCCCAGACCCGCGCCGACGAGGCTCAGCACGATCAGGCCAAGGATCAGCCACAGAAAGAGAAAAACGGGATCGGGCAGGCGATTGCCGACGCGCTCGATGGTGTTCAGCAAGCGGGCTGCCAGGCTCATGCTGCGACCTTGATGACAGAGGTATGGGAAGTCGCCATTTACGCGTATCGCCGGTGCAACTGGCAACGCCGCAGGCTGCGGCAAAACGCGCGCAATGTTGCGAACCGCTCGCAACACAAAAACCTTTGCCGACATGGGTTTGAACCCCGGCGAGGTTGGGTCTAAGAAGCCCCGAATCCGCCCCCTCCCTCGGCGGGCGAGGCAGCTCGAATGAACGCATTTCTTCTGGAATACCTCCCGATCGTCGTTTTCCTGGCGATCGCCGCCGTCCTGGGCCTCGGCTTCATGCTGGCCGCCTGGGCTCTGGCGCCGAAAAACCCCGACACCGAGAAGCTGTCGGCCTATGAGTGCGGCTTCAACGCCTTTGACGACGCACGCATGAAGTTCGACGTCCGGTTCTATCTGGTGTCGATCCTCTTCATCATCTTCGACCTGGAAGTGGCCTTCCTGTTCCCGTGGGCGGTGTCGATGTTCGACCTGTCGCACGGCGGCATGATCTTCGCCTTCTGGTCGATGATGATCTTCCTCGGCGTGCTGACGGTCGGCTTTATCTACGAATGGAAAAAGGGAGCGCTGGAATGGCAATAGTTGCGCCTTCGTCGCCCTTGGCGTCGCCCCTGGTCCCCGCCGGCTCGGCTGCGCGCTCGACCGTGGAAGGTTACGACCCCAAGATCCACGACAAGTTCTTCGAGCAGGTGAACACCGAGCTCGGCGAGCAGGGCTTCCTGACGACCTCGCTGGACGACGTCATCAACTGGGCCCGCACGGGTTCGTTGATGTGGATGTCGTTCGGCCTGGCCTGCTGCGCCGTGGAGATGATCCACCTGTCGATGCCGCGTTTCGACCTGGAACGCTTCGGTACGGCCCCGCGCGGTTCGCCGCGCCAGTCGGACCTGATGATCGTCGCCGGCACCCTGACCAACAAGATGGCTCCGGCCCTGCGCAAGGTCTACGACCAGATGCCGGAACCGCGCTACGTCATCTCGATGGGCAGCTGCGCCAACGGCGGCGGCTATTATCACTACAGCTACAGCGTCGTGCGCGGTTGCGACCGCGTGGTGCCGGTGGACGTCTATGTCCCGGGGTGCCCGCCGACGGCTGAGGCGCTGCTGTACGGCATCCTGCAACTGCAGAAGAAGATCCGTCGCACGGGGACGATCGAGCGATGAGCGAACTGGTGCGCGTCGCGGAGCGCGAATCCGCCCTGACCCCGCTGGGGACCGAAATGGTCGCGGCTCTCGGTGTCGAGGCCGTCGTCGCCTATGGCGAGCTGACCCTGATCGCCCCGCGCGAGAACATCGTCGCGGTCATGACGGCCCTGCGCGATCAATTCGGCTTCCAGCAGCTGATGGACGCCTGCGGCGCCGACTATCCTGACCGCGCCGAGCGGTTCGAGGTGGTCTATCATCTGCTGTCGCTGACGCGCGCCGCGCGCGTTCGCGTCAAGGTGTCGACCGATGAAGTCGCCCCTGTCCCCAGCGTGTCGTCGGTCTATCCGTCGGCCGGCTGGTTCGAGCGCGAAGCCTTCGACATGTACGGCATGATCTTCTCCGATCACCCCGACATGCGCCGCATCCTGACGGACTATGGTTTCGAGGGGCACCCGCTGCGCAAGGACTTCCCGATGACGGGCTATGTCGAGGTCCGCTACGACGAAGAGCAGAAGCGCGTGGTCTATGAGCCGGTGAAGCTGGCCCAGGAATATCGCAACTTCGACTTCCTCTCTCCGTGGGAAGGCGCTGAGTACCCGGCCCCGGTCCTGCCGGGCGACGAGAAGGCGGGAGCCAAGTAATGGCTGACGGCAATAACACTCCGGCGACGGCCGCCCCCAAGGCGATCGATCCGTTCGAGGACTATGAAGACGGCCTGACCCCGCACGCGCGGGCGATGGACGACCGCAAGTTCACCATCAACTTCGGCCCGCAGCACCCGGCTGCGCACGGCGTCCTGCGTCTGGTGCTGGAGCTGGACGGCGAGCTGGTGACTCGCGTCGATCCGCATATCGGCCTGCTGCATCGCGGCACCGAGAAGCTGATGGAGGCGCGCACCTATCTTCAGAACATTCCCTACCTGGACCGGCTGGACTACGTCTCGCCGATGAACCAGGAGCACGCCTTCTGCCTGGCCATCGAGCGCCTGCTGGAACTGGACGTGCCGTATCGCGGCCAACTGATCCGGGTCCTGTATTCGGAAATCGGCCGCATCCTGAACCACCTGCTGAACACGACCATGCAGGCCATGGACGTGGGCGCCCTGACCCCGCCGCTGTGGGGCCACGAAGAGCGCGAGAAGCTGATGGTCTTCTACGAGCGCGCCTGCGGCGCCCGTCTGCACGCTAACTACTTCCGTCCCGGCGGCGTCCATCAGGACCTGACGCCGGAACTGATCGACGACATCGGCCGCTGGTGCGCAGAGTTCCCGGCCAAGCTGGCGGACATCGAGAGCCTGGTCACTGAGAACCGCATCTTCAAGCAGCGCAACGTCGACATCGGCGTCGTGTCCAAGGAGCAGGCTCTGGCCTGGGGCTTCTCGGGCGTCATGCTGCGCGGCTCGGACATCGCCTGGGACCTGCGCAAGGCGCAGCCCTACGACTGCTACGCCGACCTCGAGTTCGACATCGCTGTCGGCAAGAACGGCGACTGCTGGGATCGTTACCTCTGCCGCATCGAAGAGATGAAGCAGTCGATCCGCATCATGGAGCAGTGCATCCACAAGCTGCGCAACTGCCCCGGCGAGCCGGTCCTGGCCGAAAACAACAAGATCACCCCGCCGCGCCGCGGTGAGATGAAGCGTTCGATGGAAGCGCTGATCCACCACTTCAAGCTCTACACCGAGGGCTTCAAGACGCCGGAAGGCGAGGTCTATGCGGCTGTCGAAGCGCCCAAGGGCGAGTTCGGCGTCTATCTGGTGTCGGACGGCACCAACAAACCCTACCGCGTCAAGCTGTCGGCCCCTGGGTTCCGCCACCTGCAGGCGATGGACTGGATGAACACGGGCCACATGCTGGCGGACGTGTCGGCCATCCTCGGCTCGCTCGACATGGTGTTCGGAGAAGTGGACCGATGAGCGTTCGTCGCCTCGCCAAGGAACAGCCTGAAACCTTCGCCTTTTCAGAGGACACGAAGGCCAAAGCCGAGTGGTGGATCAAGAAGTACCCGGAATCGCGTCGCCAGTCGGCGGTGATCTCGATTCTGTGGCTGGTCCAGAAGCAGGAAGGCTGGGTCTCGGAGCCCGCCATCCGCGCCATCGGCGAGCTGCTGGGCATGGCCTATATTCGTGTGCTGGAGGTCGCGACCTTCTACACCATGTTCCAGCTGGAGCCGGTCGGTAAGACCGCGCTGATCCAGGTCTGCGGCACCACGCCCTGCATGCTGCGCGGCGCCAATGAGCTGATGCGCGTCTGCAAGGAGAAGATCGGCGACAAGGACGTCCTGTCCGCCGACGGTCGCTTCACCTGGCAGGAAGTCGAGTGCCTGGGCGCCTGCTCGAACGCGCCGATGGCCCAGATCAACGACTACTATTACGAAGACCTGACGCCCGAGACGATGGCCCAGATCATCGACGACTTCGCCGCCGGCCAGTCGCCGAATCCGGGTTCGCGCGTCGGTCGTCACACCTCCGAGCCCGAGGGCGGCGCCCGGGTCCTGACGGACCCGACGCTGTACGACGGTTCGCGGGCCAAGAAGATCAAGTCGCTGCCGAACTCCCAGCCGGCGGCTGAGAAGGCGCCGGCCTGATGACGAGACCGAACCTCGACGGCGATGAGGGCAGGGCGGCCTACCGGGCCGAGCTGCGTCGCGTCGGCTGGCCCCTGCGTTGGGGCGGGCTGGCCTTGATCCTCGTCGCCGCGGGCATGGTGCTGGCGGTCAAGGACGGCAAGTGGCTGTCGGAAGACCTGCTGATCGTCGCCTATGGCCTGCTGGCCGCCGGCTGGGCGCTGGTCGTTACGGCTATTTTCATGCGCACCCGCCACCACAAGCGCCGTCTGGCGGAAGGACTTTAAGGGCTCATGGTCGGAATCCTCGAAGACAAGGATCGCATCTTCACCAACCTCTACGGCTTCCATGACTGGGGCCTGGAGGGCGCGAAGGCGCGTGGGGCGTGGAACGCCACCAAGGACATGCTGGACCTTGGCGGCGACTGGATCATCACCAACGTCAAGAACTCGGGCCTGCGCGGACGCGGCGGCGCCGGTTTCTCGACCGGCCTGAAGTGGTCCTTCATGCCCAAGGAAGTGAAGGATCGCCCTCACTACCTGGTCATCAACGCCGACGAGTCCGAGCCCGCGACCTGCAAGGACCGCGAGATCATGCGTCATGATCCGCACCTGCTGATCGAAGGCGCCCTGATCGCCTCCTTCGCCATGAAGGCCCACGCCTGCTACATCTACCTGCGCGGCGAATACGTGCTGGAGCGCGAGCGCATGGAAGCCGCGGTCAAGCAGGCCTATGAGGCCAGGCTGATCGGCGACAACAACGTCCACGGATGGGACTTCCACGTCTATATCCACCACGGCGCCGGGGCCTACATCTGCGGCGAAGAGACCGCTCTGCTGGAAAGCCTGGAAGGCAAGAAGGGCCAGCCGCGCCTGAAGCCGCCGTTCCCGGCCGGCGCCGGCCTCTACGGCTGCCCGACGACCGTGAACAACGTGGAATCGATCGCCGTGGTCGGCACCATCCTGCGCCGTGGCGCGGACTGGTTCGCCAGCTTCGGTCGCCCGAACAACACGGGCACCAAGCTGATGTCCCTGTCGGGCCACGTGAACACGCCCTGCGTCGTCGAAGAAGCCATGTCGATCCCGCTGCGTCAGCTGATCGAGGATCACGGCGGCGGCGTGCGCGGCGGTTGGGGCAATCTGAAAGCCATCATCCCCGGCGGCGCCTCCTGCCCGGTCATCACGCGCGAACAGGCTGAAACCGTGCTGATGGACTTCGACTCCATGCGCGAAATGCGCTCGTCGCTTGGCACCGCCGGCGTCACCGTGATGGACGAGTCGACCGACATCGTTAAGGCGATCGCCCGCATCAGCTACTTCTTCAAGCACGAGAGCTGCGGCCAGTGCACGCCGTGCCGTGAAGGCACGGGCTGGATGTGGCGCGTGCTGGAACGCATGGCTGTCGGCGACGCCGATCCGTCGGAAATCGACCTGCTGCTCGACGTGGCTGGTCAGGTCGAAGGCCACACCATCTGCGCCCTCGGCGACGCCGCCGCCTGGCCCGTTCAGGGCCTGATCCGGCACTTCCGTCACGAGATCGAAGACCGCATCAACACCTACCGCAGCCGCCGCGCGAACTTCGCCGGCCATGCGATCGCGGCGGAGTAATCGTAATGCCTATCGCCAAGGTCAACGGCGTTGAAACCGAGTTCGAACCCGGCATGACCGTGCTGCAGGTCGCCGAGCGCGCCGGTCACGAGATCCCGCGTTTCTGCTACCACGAGCGCCTGTCCATCGCCGGCAACTGCCGGATGTGCCTGGTCGAGGTGAAGCCCGGACCGCCGAAGCCGCAGGCTTCGTGCGCCCTGCCGGCCGCCGAAGGTCAAGAGATCTTCACCGACACGCCGATGGTCAAGAAGGCCCGCGAAGGGGTGATGGAGTTCCTGCTCATCAACCACCCGCTGGACTGCCCGATCTGCGACCAGGGCGGCGAGTGCGATCTTCAGGATCAGGCTGTCGGCTATGGCCGTGACGGTTCGCGCTATGGCGAGAACAAGCGCGCGGTCGAAGAAAAGAACATGGGCCCGACGGTCAAGACGTTCATGACGCGCTGCATCCAGTGCACGCGTTGCGTTCGCTTCATCACCGAAGTGGCCGGCGTGCCGGACATCGGCATGATCTCGCGCGGCGAGGGCGCCGAGATCACGACCTATCTGGAAAAGAACATCGACAGCGAACTGTCGGGCAACGTCAACGACCTGTGCCCGGTGGGCGCCCTGACGCACCGCCCGTGGCAGTACCACTATCGTCCGTGGGAACTGAAGAAGACCGAGACCATCGACGTCATGGACGCCCTGGGCTCGAACATCCGCGCCGACGCGCGCGGCGCCGAGGTCATGCGCGTTCTGCCGCGCGTGAACGAGGGCATCAACGAAGAGTGGCTGTCGGACAAGAGCCGCTACGCCGTCGACGGCCTGGCCCGTCAGCGTCTGGACAAGCCCTATGTCCGAGAGAACGGCAAGCTGCGTGTCGCCTCGTGGGACGAGGCGCTGAACGCCGTCGCCTCCAAGATCAAGGCGGCTTCGGCTGACCGCATCGGCGTCATCGCCGGCGACCTTCAGGACGCCGAGTCGATGAAGGCGACGCTGGACCTGTTCCGCGCCCTCGGCTCGGCGAACACCGACTGCCGTCAGGACGGCGCCGCGATCGGGCAGGGGGCTCGCGAGGGCTGGCTGTTCAACTCCGGCCTGCAAGGCATTGAAAACGCAGACGCCATCCTGATCGTGGGCGCCAATCCTCGCACCGAGGCGCCTCTGCTCAACGCCCGCATCCGCAAGGCCTGGCTGAAGGGCGCCGCCGAGATCGGCGTCATCGGCGAACAGGTCGACCTGACCTATGACTACAACTACCTGGGCGCCGGTTCGAAGACCCTGGGCAAGCTGCCCAAGGCCGCTGTCGACTTCCTGACCAAGGCTGAACGCCCGGCGATCATCGTCGGCGCGGGCGCCCTGATCGACGACACCGGCGCGGCTGTGCTGAACGCCCTGGGCGCGCTGGCCAAGAAGGTCGGCGTGGTCAAGGACGGCTGGAACGGCTTCAATGTCCTGCACACCGCAGCCGCCCGCGTCGGCGGTCTGGACATGGGCTTTGTCCCCGCCGAGGGCGGTCTGGACGTGGCCGGCATGCTGAAGCCGGGCGCTCTGGACGTGCTGTTCCTTCTGGGCGCCGACGAGGTCAACGCTTCGGCCTCGGACGCCTTCCGCGTCTATCTGGGCTCGCACGGCGACCGCGGCGCACACGGCGCCGACGTCATCCTGCCGGGCGCCGCCTATACCGAGAAGTCGGGCATCTATGTGAACACCGAGGGCCGGGTGCAGATGGCCGAACGCGTGGTCTTCCCCAAGGGCGAGGCCAAGGAAGACTGGGCCATCATCCGCGCCCTGTCGGAACGGGTCGGCCAGAAGCTGCCGTTCGACACCCTGGAGCAGCTGCGCGCCAAGCTGATGGGCGACCATCCGACCTTTGGCCGTATCGACTATCTGGCCCCGGCGGCGTCGTTTGATGTGGCGGCCCTGGGCGCCAAGGGCGATCTGGGCGACGTCGCCTTCGTCTCGACCATCGTCGATCCCTACCTGACCAACCCGATCGCGCGCGCCAGCGAAACCATGGCCGAGCTGTCCGCCGAGCGGACTGCCCCGGTCGTTCTGGCGGCGGAGTAAATCATGGACGCTGCGACCTCCTTCTGGGCCACCCCCCTCGGCTGGACCCTCGCCACCCTCGGCGGCATCCTGATCGTCACGGTCGGGATTCTGATCTCGCTGGCCTTCCTGCTGCTGGCGGACCGCAAGATCTGGGCCGGCGTGCAGATGCGCAAAGGCCCCAACGTGGTCGGCCCGTTCGGCCTGCTGCAGTCCTTCGCCGACTTCTTCAAGTTCGTGCTCAAGGAAATCGTCGTCCCGTCGGGGTCCGACAAGGTCGTCTTCCTGGCCGCGCCTCTGATCACCTTCATCCTGGCCTTCATCGCCTGGGCGGTGATCCCGTTCGCGCCGGGCTGGGTCATCTCGGACCTGAACGTCGGCATCCTCTACATCCTCGCGATCAGCTCGCTGGGCGTGTACGGCATCATCATGGGCGGCTGGGCTTCGAACTCGAAGTACCCGTTCCTGGGTTCGCTGCGTTCGGCGGCGCAGATGGTGTCCTATGAGGTCTCGATGGGCCTGGTCATCATCAACGTCATCCTGCTGGCCGGGACGATGAACCTGACCGAGATCGTCACCCAGCAGACCGGGTGGATCTGGAACTGGAACATGTTCGGCGGCGGCCTCGACACCCTGCCGACCATCGTGGTCATGATCCCGATGACCGTGGTCTTCTTCATCTCGGCCCTGGCCGAGACCAACCGCCCTCCCTTCGACCTTCCCGAGGCGGAGTCGGAACTGGTGGCCGGTTATCAGGTCGAATATTCGTCGACCCCCTACCTGCTGTTCATGATCGGCGAGTACGCCAACATCGTCTTCATGTGCGCCATGATCAGCCTGCTGTTCTGCGGCGGCTGGAACCCGGGCTTCCCGACCGACTTCCTCGACAGCTGGCCGACCTTCCTGGCCAACCTGTTCTACTTCCTGGTTCTGGCGACCAAGATCGTCTTCTGGTTCTTCATGATCGCCCTGACCAAGGCCTTCGTGCCGCGCTACCGCTATGACCAGCTGATGCGCCTGGGCTGGAAGATCTTCCTGCCGACGTCGCTGATCGCCGTGGTGGCTGTCGCGGCCTGGCGCGTCTTCGCGGTGGGTGCGTGATGGGCGTTCGCGCCACATCATTGCTTGCGATGGCTCTCGTCGTCGGCCTGTCGGCCTGCACCTTCAAGCCGATGGACCCCGCTGCACCCGAGAGCGCAGCCGCGCGGCTGGAGCGTGTCGAGCGCGAACGCCGCGAGGATGCGGACAAGCGCGCCTATTGCCAGCGGCTGTCGCGCGATGATCCGCGCTTCGATCGCGACGCCTGCAAACGGCAGGTGAACTGATGGCCCGCGCCCTCATGATCCTGCCCTTGCTGCTCGTTCTCGGTGGCTGCGCCTCGTATGAGGCCGATCCCGTCTCGGTCTATCAATGGGAACGCAAGGTGGAGCGTATTCAGCGTGAAGACGCTGAACGCACGCGCATCTGCGCAACCCTCGACAAGGAAAGCGCGCGCTATGAACGCGACTGCGCCGGAGTGAAATCGTAATGCTGACCCGTATCGTTCAGGCGGCCAAGGGCGCGATGCTGACCGACGTGTTCGGCGCCGTCGGCCTGTCGATGAAGTACATGATGAAGCCGAAGGCGACGGTGAACTATCCGTTCGAGCGCAACCCGCAGTCGCCGCGCTTCCGCGGCGAACACGCGCTGCGCCGCTATCCGAACGGCGAAGAACGCTGCATCGCCTGCAAGCTGTGCGAGGCCATCTGCCCAGCGCAAGCCATCACCATCGAGGCCGAACCGCGCGCCGACGGCAGCCGCCGCACGACGCGCTACGACATCGACATGGTCAAGTGCATCTACTGCGGCCTGTGCCAGGAGGCCTGCCCGGTGGACGCCATCGTCGAGGGACCGAACAGCGAGTTCGCCACCGAGACGCGCGAAGAACTGCTCTATGACAAGGCCCGACTGCTGGACAATGGCGACCGCTGGGAACGGCTGATCGCGAAGAATCTGGAACTCGACGCTCCGTATCGCTAAACCGAGCCGCGATTCCGCCATGGGATCGCAGCGCAAGATTTTGAAGGGGGCTTTGTCCCACCCATGCTGCAAGGCATAGCGTTTTATCTTCTGGCGACGGTCGCCGTGGTTTCGGGCCTTTTGGTCGTGACCGCGCGCAATCCCGTGCACTCCGTCCTGTGGCTGATCCTCAGCTTCTTCTCGGCCGCCGGCCTCTTCGTCCTGCTGGGCGCAGAGTTCCTGGCCATGCTGCTGGTGGTCGTCTACGTCGGCGCCGTCGCGGTGCTGTTCCTGTTCGTGGTCATGATGCTGGACGTCGACTTCGTCCGCCTCCGCGAAGGCTACGCCCGCTACCTGCCGCTGGCGGGGATCGTCGCCGGCGTCCTGCTGGCCGAGATGATCATGGTGTCGATCACTGTGGTGCAGGGCGGGGCGGCCAAGGCCGCGATCGGCCCGGTCGTCGCTACGGCTGACGCCACCAACATCGAGGCGATCGGCCGCGTGCTCTACACGGACTACGTCTACTTCTTCCAGGCTGCGGGCATTGTGCTGCTGATCGCCATGATCGGCGCCATCGTCCTGACCCTGCGTCACCGCCCCGGCGTGCGTCGCCAGGACCTGGCCGTGCAGGCCAACCGCGAACGCGCCAAGGCCGTCGAGGTCAAGTCGGTTTCTACCGGCCAGGGCGTCACCCCCGAGGAGCTTCTGTGATGGACATCTCGCTCCAGCACTATCTGGCGGTCGCCGCCATGCTGTTCACCATCGGGGTGTTCGGCATCTTCGTGAACCGCAAGAACGTCATCATCATCCTGATGTCGGTCGAGCTGATCCTGCTCGCGGTGAACATCAACTTCGTCGCCTTCTCGACCTATCTCAACGACGTGTCGGGTCAGCTGATGGCCATGTTCGTCCTGACCGTCGCCGCGGCTGAAGCCGCCGTCGGCCTGGCGATCCTCGTCACCTTCTTCCGTAACCGCGGCGACATCGCGGTTGACGACGCCTCCGTGATGAAGGGCTGATCGGAACCGTGACTATCCAGACTCTCGTCACTCTCGGCGTCTTTGCTCCCCTTCTGGGGGCCATGATCGCCGGCTTCTTCGGTCGCAGGATCGGGAACATCGTCTCGCAGTCGGTCACGACCGGCCTGCTGTTCTTCTCGTGCGCGATCTCCTGGATCGTGTTCAGCCAGTGGACCTGGGGCGGGCTCGAAGCCTTCACCGTCCACATCGCGCCCTTCATCCACGTCGGCGACTTCCAGTCGAACTGGTCGATCCGCGTGGACGCCATGTCGGCCACCATGCTGATCGTGGTGACGACGGTATCGTCGCTGGTTCACCTCTATTCCTGGGGCTACATGGCCGAGGACGACAGCCGTCCTCGCTTCTTCGCCTACCTGTCGCTGTTCACCTTCATGATGCTGGCGCTGGTGACGGCTGCCGACTTCCTGCAGATGTTCTTCGGCTGGGAAGGCGTGGGTCTGGCCTCCTATCTGCTGATCGGCTTCTGGTACAAGAAGGACACCGCCTCGGCCGCCGCCATCAAGGCCTTCGTGGTCAACCGTGTCGGCGACTTCGGCTTCCTGCTCGGCATGATGACCATCTTCTGGATGTTCGGCACGATCCAGTTCGCCGAGCTGTTCCCGCAGATCGCCGGCAAGGTCGGCACTGGGTGGGAGTTCCTGGGCTACACCTGGTCGGCGCTGGATCTGGCGGGTCTGCTGCTCTTCATCGGCGCCATGGGCAAGTCGGCCCAGTTCTTCCTGCACACCTGGCTGCCGGACGCCATGGAAGGCCCGACGCCCGTGTCGGCCCTGATCCACGCGGCCACCATGGTCACCGCCGGCGTCTATATGGTCTGCCTACTGTCGCCGCTGTATGAGCACGCCCCGACGGCGTCCCTGTTCATCGCCATCATCGGCGGCATCACTGCCATCTTCGCCGCGACCGTCGGCATGATGCAGAACGACATCAAGCGCGTGATCGCCTATTCGACCTGTTCGCAGCTGGGCTACATGTTCTTCGCTGCGGGCGTGGGCGCCTATCAGCCCGCCATGTTCCACCTGTTCACGCACGCCTTCTTCAAGGCCCTGCTCTTCCTGGGCGCCGGTTCCGTGATCCACGGCATGCACCACGAACAGGACATGCGGAAGATGGGCGGCCTGTGGAAGCTGCTGCCCGTGACCTATGCGGTCATGATGATCGGCACCATCGCCATCACCGGCCTGGGTCTGCCCGGCGTCGGCGGCTTCGCCGGCTTCTATTCCAAGGACTCCATCATCGAGAGCGCCTATGCGGCGGCGACGAGCGGCCACTCGGCTGCGGGCATGTTCGCCTTCGTCATCGGCATCTCGGCGGCCCTGCTGACGGCCTACTATTCGTGGCGCCTGGTCTTCATGACCTTCCACGGCACGGCCAAGTGGAAGGACGACGGCCATCACGCCGCCGACGACCACGCGTCGCACGCCCAGCTGGAGACGCACGCTGAACCGCTGGCCAGCCATGACGCTCATGACGATCACGCGCACGACGACCATCACCATGGTCCGCTGTCGCCGCATGAGAGCCCGCTGCCCATGGTGGTGCCGCTGCTGGTTCTGTCGATCGGCGCCGTGTTCGCGGGCATGATCTTCGCCCCGCACTTCATCGGTCATCATGAGGCCGAGTTCTGGCGTGGCGCCATCTTCGTCGGCAGCAACAACCACGTCCTGCACGAGAGCCACAACGTCCCGACCTGGGTGAAGTGGTCGCCGCTGGTCGTGACCCTGCTCGGCACCTTCGCCGCCTTCTGGATCTACGTCCTCAAGGAAGGCGTCGCCAAGCAGTGGGCCGACCGCAAGGGTCCGCTGTGGACCTTCCTCTACAACAAGTGGTTCTTCGATGAGCTGTATGACGCCGTCTTCGTGAAGGGCGCCAAGGCGCTCGGCGACTTCTTCTGGAAGATCGGCGACGTGAAGATCATCGACGGCCTCGGCCCCAACGGCGCCGCCTGGGCTTCGCTGAAATCGGCTGGCTGGCTGTCGCGCTTCCAGTCCGGTTTCGTCTACTTCTATGCATTCGTGATGCTGATCGGCGTGGCTGCGTTCCTTGCCTTCGCCATCTTCACGTGGGGAGCCTGAGCCTCGTGCCTCACATTCTGAGCATCGTCACCTTCCTGCCGCTGGTCGGCGCCGGCCTGCTGCTTTTGGCTGGCATGATGAACAAGGGCGGCCAGGACGCCGCGGCTCCGGCCGCGCGCTGGATCGCCCTGGGCACCACCCTGGTGGTGCTGGCTGTGTCCGTCCTGCTGGTGGCCCAGTTCGATCCGTCGAACCCGGCCTATCAGTTCGTTGAAAACTACGCCTGGTTCGCCGGCGCCGGTTATCACCTGGGCGTGGACGGGATCTCGATCCTGTTCGTCCTGCTGACCGCCTTCCTGATGCCGATCTGCATCGTGGCCAGCTGGAAGTCGATCGAGACGCGCGTCGTCGAATACATGATTGCCTTCCTGGTGCTGGAGACCCTGGTCATCGGCGTCTTCACGTCTCTGGACCTGTTCCTCTTCTACATCTTCTTCGAAGGCACCCTGGTGCCGATGTTCCTGATCATCGGCATCTGGGGCGGGGCGAACCGCATCTACGCCTCGTACAAGTTCTTCCTCTACACCCTGCTGGGGTCGGTGCTGATGCTGCTGGCCATGCTGTGGATGGCCCATGAGACGGGCACCACCAGCATTCCCGAGCTGAAGCAGTACGCCTTCGATCCGGCGGTTCAACCGATCCTGTGGCTGGCCTTCTTCGCCTCGTTCGCGGTCAAGATGCCGATGTGGCCTGTCCACACCTGGCTGCCCGACGCCCACGTTCAGGCCCCTACGGCCGGTTCGGTCATCCTTGCCGGCATCCTGCTGAAGCTGGGCGGCTACGGCTTCATCCTGTTCAACCTGCCGATGTTCCCGCAGGCGTCGCAGATGTTCACGCCCCTGGTCTTCACCCTGTCGGTGATCGCCGTGGTCTATACGTCGCTGGTCGCCTTCCGTCAGACCGACATCAAGAAGCTGATCGCCTATTCGTCGGTCGCCCACATGGGCTTCGTGACCATGGGCATCTTCGCGGGCAACGACACGGGCGTTCAGGGCGCGGTCTTCCAGATGCTGAGCCACGGCCTGATCTCGGGCGCGCTCTTCCTCTGCGTCGGCGTGGTCTATGACCGGATGCACACGCGTGAGATCGCCTTCTACGGCGGCCTGACCGCGCGCATGCCCTGGTACGCCGCCATCTTCTTGATGTTCACCATGGCCAACGTCGGCCTGCCGGGCACCTCGGGCTTCATCGGCGAAGTGCTGACGATGACCGGCGCCTATCAGGTCTCGACCTGGACGGCCCTGGTCGCGGCCTCGGGCGTCATCTTCTCGGCGGTTTACGCCCTGACGCTGTTCCGCAATGTTATGTACGGCGAGATCAAGAACCCGGCGCTGCAGACCATCACGGACATCGACAAGCGCGAGCTGCTGATCTTCGTGCCGCTGATCGTCGGCACCATCTGGCTGGGTCTCTATCCCAACGCCGTCCTCGACTACACCGGGCCGACCGTTGAGGCCCTGACGACCGCCTATCGCGCAGCCATTGGCGGGTGAGAGCATAATGACTGATCTGTCTTCCGCCCTTCAACTCGCCGCCCCGGAACTGACCCTTGCGGTCGGCGGGCTGGTGCTGCTCATGCTCGGCGCCTTCACCGGCGAAAAGTCGACGCGCCTGATCTCGGGCCTGTCGATCCTGCTGCTGGCCGCCGCCTCGGTCTTGGCCGCAATCGGCCCGCTGGGCACGGCCTTCAACGGCGCCTATGTGGCTGATCCGCTGGCCGTCTACGGCAAGGTCGCCATCTTCCTGTCGGCGGCGGTCGCCATCGTCCTCGGCGACGGCTGGATTCACCGCAACGGCATCGCCAAGTTCGAGTACCCCGTCCTGATCGTGCTGGCCTCGGTCGGCATGTCGATGATGGCCTCGTCGGGCGACCTGATCTCGCTCTACATCGGCATCGAGATGCACTCGCTGGCGCTGTACGTCCTGGCCGCCTATCACCGCGACAACCTGAAGGCCTCGGAAGCGGGCCTGAAGTATTTCGTCCTGGGCGCCCTGTCGTCGGGTCTACTGCTCTACGGCGCCAGCCTGATCTACGGCTTCGCCGGTTCGATGCGCTTCGTCGACATCGCCGCCTTCGCCACCGCCAACCCCGGCCCGGGCCTGATCTTCGGACTGGTCTTCCTGATCTGCGGTCTGGCGTTCAAGGTTTCGGCCGCGCCGTTCCACATGTGGACGCCCGACGTCTATGAAGGCGCCCCGACCCCGGTCGTGGCCCTGTTCGCCACGGCTCCCAAGATCGCCGCCATGGTCCTGATCATCCGCGTCCTGGTCGAAGGCTTCGGCGTCGCCCACGGTCAATGGGCGCAGGTCATCATCCTGATCTCGCTGATCAGCTTCGCCGTCGGTTCGTTCGGCGGTCTGATGCAGAAGGACATCCAGCGCCTGCTGGCCTATTCCTCGATCATCAACATCGGCTACGCCCTGCTCGGCGTGGCGGCGGGCACTGAAGCCGGCGTTCAGGCCACGCTGATGTTCATGACCCTGTACGCCATCGACCAGTTCGGCTTCTTCGCCGTCCTGCTGTCGCTGAGCCGCAATGGTCGTCCGATCCGCAAGATTTCCGACCTGGCCGGGCTGAAGAAGGATCGTCCGCTGCTGGCGGTCGCCCTGACCATCCTGTCGCTGTCGGCTGTCGGCATTCCGCCGATGTCGGGTTTCTGGGGCAAGTTCTTCGTCTTCGGCGCCGCCGCCGACGCGGGCTACTGGATGGCCGGCGCCGCCGGTCTGGTCGCCTCGGTCGTGGCCGGCTTCTACTACCTGCGCATCATCAAGGTGATGTGGTTCGATGCCGCCGAAACCGAGGTCGCCACCGACAGGTCGCCGCTGGAAGCCAAGTGGATCGCGCTTGCGGCCGCCGCCTTCTGCTTCCCGCTGGTGATTGTCGCCCTGACGTGGCTGGAGCCGCTGACCCGCGCCGCCGCCTCGGGCGTCGGCGTCGGGTAAGGGCGCTTGACGGCCCCGGTCCTGATCCTCGACGAAACCGACTCCACCAACGCCGAGGCGCGACGCCGCGCCGAGGCGGGCGAGGTCGGACCGCTGTGGATCGCGGCGCGGCGGCAGACGGCTGGCCGTGGCCGTCGCGGACGCCAGTGGGGCAGCGACAGCGGCAATCTCTTCACCTCGCTGCTGTTGCTGACGCAGAAATCGCCCGCCGAAGCGGCGCAACTGACCTTCGCCGCCTCGCTGGCGGTGGCGGACCTGCTGGATCGTTACGTCCCGCCGGCCCTGGTCACGATCAAATGGCCCAATGACGTGCTGCTGGACGGTCGCAAGACCTCGGGCATCCTCATCGAGTCCGGCCCGGCCCCGTCAGGCGGCATGTGGCTGGCGGTCGGGATAGGCGTGAACCTGAGCCAGACGCCCGGCGACACCGAACGGCCCGCCACCTGCATCGCGGAACACCTTGGCCAGGGCGTCGCCGCCGCCCCGTCCGTCGATGAGGCGGCCAAGGCCCTGGCCGAAACCTTCGGCGTCTGGCTGGATCGCTGGATGACGTTCGGCTTCCAGCCCGTTCTCGACGCCTGGATCGCGCGAACTCCCGGTCTATATGGATCCTGCACGGCGCGGCTGACGAACGAGACCCTGACCGGCACGGCCGACGGGGTCGAGGCTGACGGATCGCTGCGTCTGAAACTGTCGGACGGATCGCTGCGCGTGATCTCGGCCGGCGACGTCTTTTTCGGAGAGGCCGCCTGATGCTGCTGGCGATCGAGCAAGGCAACACCAACACCCTGTTCGCCGTCCACGACGGCACGGAGTGGATCGCCCAGTGGCGCACTGCGACCGACGCCATGCGCACGGCCGACGAATACGCCGTCTGGCTGCACCAGTTGTTCGAGATGGGCGGGGCCAAGCTGAGCTCTGGCCTCAGCATGAAGGATCTCGACGGCTGCATCATCTCCAGCGTGGTGCCGCAGTCGATCTTTAACCTGCGCAACCTGGCGCGGCGCTATATCCACGTCGAACCCCTGGTGATCGGCGAGAACGTCAACCTCGGCATCGAGGTTCGCATCCCCAAGCCCAGCGAGGCCGGGGCCGACCGTCTGGTCAACGCCATCGGCGCGCTGCAGGTCTATGAGGGCGACCTGCTGCTGATCGACAGCGGCACGGCCACGACTTTTGACGTGGTGTCGGGCGGCGCCGAGCGGGGGCAGGGCGCCTTCGAGGGCGGACTGATCGCGCCGGGCATCAACCTGTCGCTGCAAGCCCTGCATGAAGCGGCGGCTAAGCTGCCGCGTATCGCCATTCAACGCCCCGAGGTCGTCATCGGGCGCGACACCGTCACCTCCATGCAATCCGGCGTCTTCTGGGGCTATATCGCCCTGATCGAAGGGCTGGTGGACCGCATCAAGGCCGAGTGGGGCAAGCCCATGACGGTTGTCGGCACCGGCGGCGTCGCCTCCCTCTTTGAGGGCTCTACACAATCAATCGACCGGTTCGATCCGGACCTGACCATCCGCGGCCTACTCGAAATCTGGCGGCGGAATACCCACCTTTAGGGCCATATGAAAAAATCTGACTCCAACGAACTCGTTTTCCTGCCGCTGGGCGGCTCCAACGAGATCGGTATGAACCTCAACGCCTATGGCTTCGGCCCGGCGCATGACCGCAAATGGATTCTCGTCGACGTCGGCGTGACCTTCGGCGATCCCTCCACGCCCGGCGTGGACGTGATCGTGCCCGATCCCTCCTTCCTGGAAGGCGAGACCATCCTGGGCATCGTGCTGACGCACGCCCACGAAGACCACATCGGCGCCTTGGGCTGGCTGTGGCCGCGCATTCAGGCGCCGCTGTATGCGACGCCCTTCACCGCCTATCTGATCCGTGAAAAGCTGCGCGACGCCAACATCCTCGACGACGTCGAACTGAACGAAGTGCCGCTGGGCGGCGAGGTGAACCTGGGTCCGTTCGACGTGACCTATGTGACGCTGACCCACTCGATCGCCGAGCCGAACGGTCTGGCCATCAAGACGCCGCTGGGCACGATCCTGCACACCGGCGACTGGAAGATCGACGACGACCCCGTCGTCGGCGACCGCACCGACGTGGAGGCCATCAAACGCCTCGGCGACGAGGGCGTGCTGGCCATGGTCTGCGACAGCACCAACGTCTTCGTGGAAGGCTCGGCCGGTTCCGAAGGCGATGTGAAGGTGGCGATCGCCGACCTGATCAAGGACTTGAAGGGGCGGGTCGCCGTCGGCTGCTTCGCCTCCAACGTCGCCCGCATGGACAGCGTGATCCGCGCCGCCGAGGCGGCTGGCCGTCGCGTGGCTCTGGCCGGTCGGTCCATGCACCGCATCACCGCAGCCGCCAAGTCGGTCGGCATGCTCAGCGACGTCAAACCCTTCCTCAGCGAGCAGGAAGCCCGCGTCTGGCCCGCCGACGAGATCCTGTATCTCTGCACCGGCAGCCAGGGCGAAGTCCGCGCCGCCCTGTCGCGCGTGGCCGAGGGGACCCACCCCTTCATCCGGCTGGGCAAGGGCGACCACTGCATCTTCTCGTCGCGGGTCATCCCCGGCAACGAACTGTCGATCGGCCGCCTGCAAGACAAGATGGCGGACAAGGGCGTGCGCCTCTACACCGAGAAGGACCATCCGGGCATCCACGTCTCCGGCCACCCGTGCCGTGACGAACTGCGCCAGATGTACAGCTGGGCCCGTCCGCAGATCGCGGTGCCGACCCACGGGATGCGCCGTCACCTGATGGAGCACGCCATCCTGGCCAAGGAGATGATGGTCCCGGAAACCGTGACCCCGCGCAACGGCGACATGGTGCGTCTGGCCCCCGGACCCGCAGCCATCATCGACGAAGTGCCCTCGGGCCGTCTGTTCGTCGACGGCGGGATGCTGGTTGAGGAGGCGGGCGAGGCCCTGCGCGAGCGCCGGCACGCGGCCTCCAACGGCGTTCTGGTCGTCAGCTTCGCCATGGACAAGCGCGGCAAGATCGTCAGCGACATCGACGTGCGCGGCATCGGCCTGCCGGGCGACGAGGACCGTCCTCTGGGCGACATCCTCGACGATCTGGCCGAGCGCGCCGAACAGGCGGTTCGCAAGCTGAAGGGCGAGGCTCTGGACGATGAACTGGTGGTCGAACAGGCCGTCAGCCGCGTGCTCAAAAAGGCCAGCCAGCAGATATGGGACCGTCGTCCCATCGTCGAAACCGTCATCCTGCGTCTGTAATGACGGACCGGCTTTATCTGCTGAACGCCGACTGGTTCGACGATCAGGGCGGGCCCTGGTACTGCCCGCCCGGCGCCCGGATCGAGGGCGTGCTGGGCCTCTATCCGCGTCTCCGCGAGCAGGTCCAGGTCACGCACCTGGACCACCCCCGTCCGCGCGCCGCCGTGGTGGCCGAGGTGGGGGAGGCGAACCAGAGCTGCCCGCTTCTGGTGCTGGACGGCAAGTTCGACTGGCCCGACGCCCAGGTCAGCGCAGAGACCGGCGCCCGGTTTTTGCAGGACGACGACATCCTGCCCTACTGGGCGGCGCGCTACGGCATCGGGCGGCCGCACCCTTAAGCTTTTTCCTCCCCACGCGTGGGGAGGGGGACCACGAAGTGGTGGAGGGGGCGGCGCAGACATCTGCGGTCGAGTCGCCCCCTCCGTCTCGCCGGCTACGCCGCCGATCCACCTCCCCATGAAATGGGGAGGAAAGGACGACCTTACCCGCCCAGCGTGACCTTCCGATAGTTGTCCTTGTCCAGCGCCCCGATCTCGACCGAGATCTGCGCCGGACCGTCATAGGGCTTCACCCCCGCCAGCAGCGCCGCCTGAACGGCTTCGCCCAGCGCCGTCTTCTGCTCCTGCGTCCGTCCGGTCAGGATGCGCAGGTCGCAGTGGACCATGGCCTGGGCCGGGTCGCCGTCGGCGATGATCAGGTCGTCGCAGCGCACGATGCGCGTCTTGCACGCTTGGGTCGTCGCGCCGACCACATCCACGCACAGCTGATGGATCCCCAGCGCCAGGGCGCGCCAATCTGTCCCGTCGAAATGGGGGGAGTGTTCCAGGGTGATCTGTGGCATGAGGGCGTCCTTGTTTCGCGCCCCTCATTAGCCTGCCGCCGTCGCGGGCGGAATGCGAAGGGCGCACGAACTGATGGATGGAATGCCCCGATGCCTCTTGGCCCCTTCACCCTGGTGGCGCTGTATCTGACCTCGTGGTGGATCGTGCTGTTCACGATCCTGCCGCTGGGCTCGTCCAAGCAGGTCGAGACGCCGCCGACCGACGGCAGCCAGTGGGGCGCGCCCGCCAATCCCCAGCTGAAGAAGAAGTTCATCACCACGACCTGGGTGTCGGCCATTGTCTGGGCCTTCATCGTCTTCATCGTCTGGACAGGGTGGATGCCGCTGCCGGACTTTAGCCGCGGACCTGCGCTCTAGCTTTCGCCCCATTCGCCCGGTTAACCTCGGGCCAGACTGATTTTGCAGAGATTCTCACATGCGCCTGTCGCGCTACTTCCTGCCGACCCTCAAAGAAGCCCCTTCCGACGCCCAGATCGTGTCGCACCAGCTGATGCTGCGCGCCGGCATGATCAAACAGGAGGCCGCCGGCATCTACGCCTGGCTGCCGCTGGGCCTGCGCGTCCTGCGCAAGATCGAAGGCATCGTGCGTCAGGAGCAGGAGCGGGCAGGGGCGGTCGAACTACTGATGCCGACGCTGCAACTGGCCGACCTGTGGCGCGAGTCGGGGCGTTACGACGCCTACGGCCCCGAGATGCTGCGCATCACCGACCGTCATGAGCGCGAGCTGCTGTACGGACCGACCAACGAGGAAATGGTCACGGATATCTTCCGGGCCTATGTGAAGTCGTACAAGGCCCTGCCGCTGAACCTCTTCCACATCCAGTGGAAGTTCCGCGACGAGCGCCGTCCGCGCTTCGGCGTCATGCGCGGCCGCGAGTTCCTGATGAAGGACGCCTATTCCTTCGATCTGGACGAGGCCTCGGCCCGTATCGCCTACAAGCGGATGTTCGCCGCCTATCTGAACACCTTCTCGCGTCTGGGCCTGAAGGCCGTGCCGATGCGCGCCGACACCGGCCCCATCGGCGGCGACCTGAGCCACGAGTTCATCGTTCTGGCCGAAACCGGCGAGAGCGAGGTCTTCTGCGACCGCAAGCTGGTCGAGATGGACGCGCCGGGCCACAACCTCAGCGTCGAACAACTGGAAGGCGTCTTCAACGAGCGCACGGCTCTATACGCCGCGACCGAGGAAATGCACGACGCGGCCCAGTTCGAGAGCCAGACCGCCGAGGGCGACCGCCTGTCGGCGCGCGGCATCGAGGTCGGTCACATCTTCTACTTCGGCACGAAATACTCGACCCCGATGAAGGCCAAGGTCGCCGGGCCGGACGGTCAGGACACCGAGGTCCACATGGGCAGCTACGGCGTCGGCGTGTCGCGTCTGATGGGCGCCATCATCGAGGCCAGCCACGACGCCGGCGGCATCATCTGGCCGGACTCGGTCGCTCCGTTCGACGTGGTGGTGATTAACCTGCGCGCCAACGACGAAGCCGTCTCGGCGGCCTGTGAAGACGCCGTGGCTAAACTCGAAGCCCTGGGCAAGGACGTCCTCTACGACGACACCGACGAGCGTCCGGGCGGCAAGTTCGCCACCGCTGACCTGATCGGCGTGCCGTGGCAGCTGACCATCGGTCCCAAGGGCCTGGCTGACGGCGTGGTCGAACTGAAGCGCCGCGCCACGGGCGAGAAGCAAACCCTGCCGCTGGACGCCGCCCTGGAGCTGCTGACGCAATGACCGACGCCGCGACGGCTTCCGCGCCGCCTGCCGTAAAGCCCGCCGGTCCCTTCTCCGCCTGGGAGATCGGACTGGCCCTTCGCTACCTGCGCGCCAAGCGCAAGGAGGGCGGGGTCGCCCTGATCGCCATCATCAGCTTCATCGGCATCATGCTGGCCGTGGCGGTGCTGATCAGCGTGATGAGCATCATGGCCGGCTTCCGCAGCGAACTGCTGGGGCGGATGCTGTCGTTCAACGGGCATATGTATGTCCAGGGGCCGGTGCTCACCTCGCCCGACCGCGACGCGACGGTGAAGCGGATCGGCGACGTCCCCGGCGTCGTCTCGGTGACGCCGCTGACGGAATCCCCCGCCATGTTCCGTGCGGGCGGTCAGATGACCGGCGGCGTCGTGCGCGGCGTGCGGCCTCAGGACCTGGCCTCGACCAAGTTCGTCTATGACAGCCTGACGCCTGAGATGCGGGCCTCCTTCGGTCAAGGCGCCTATGGCGGCGACAATATCCTGATCGGCAAGGCTCTGGCCGACCAGATGGGTCTGACCGTGGGCAGCGCCCTGTCCATCTATTCGCCGACCGGGGCCGACAGCGCCTTCGGCAACCTCGGCGGTCTGGAAAAGACCTACAGGATCGGTGGCATCTTCAGCTCCGGCACCGCCGACTACGACCGCGCCTTCATCTTTATGCCGCTGGAACAGGCCCAGCTCTTCTTCGGCAAGGAAGGCGTTTGGGACGTCATCGAGATGAAGGTCGCTGAGCCGGATCAGGTCGAAACCCTGCTGGCGCCGGTGCAGCAGGCCGCCGGGCCCGGCAGCATCGTCACCGACTGGCGCACCCGTCTGGCCGCCTTCTGGGGCGCGCTGAAGGTCGAGCGTGTGGCCATGAGCATCATCCTGGGCCTGGTCGTGGCCATCGCCGCCATGAACATTATCAGCGGCATCGTCATGCTGGTGAAGAACAAGACCCGCGACATCGCCATCCTGCGCACCGTGGGGGCCAGCCCCTCGTCGATCCTGCGCATCTTCTTCATCTCGGGCGCCGCTATCGGCATCGGCGGCACCATCGCCGGTCTGGTGCTGGGCCTGCTGTTCTGCCTGAACATCGGCGCGATCCAGCACTTCATCGAAGGCATTACCGGGGTGCAGCTGTTCAACGCCGACGTCTATATGCTGGACGCCATCCCGGCCCTGGTCGATCCGTGGGACGTGACCTGGGTCGCGGTCTTCTCCTTCTTCATGAGCTGCCTCGCCAGCCTGCCGCCGTCGTGGAACGCGTCGCGGATCGACCCGGTGGAGGCCCTGCGCTTTGAATAGTCCGCTGAACACCACGCCGACGCTGCGCCTGCGCGGCATCACCCGCACCTATCCGACGGCTTCTGGCGGCTTGACGGTGTTGAAGGGCGTCGATCTGGACATCATGCCGGGCGAGGTTGTCGGCCTGATCGGACCTTCGGGTTCGGGCAAGTCGAGCCTGCTGCACGCCGCCGGCCTGTTGGAGCGCCCGACCAGCGGTCAGGTCATGATCGCCGGCGAGGACGTCGGCGGTTTGGACGAGCGGGCGCGCACGCGTCTGCGCTTGTCGCGGATCGGTTTCGTCTATCAATTCCACCACCTGCTGCCGGAATTTGATGCACGGGACAACGTCGCCCTGCCGATGCGCATCGCTGGTCATTCCGAGGCTGAAGCCCGCCGCCGGGCCGAGGCCCTGCTGACCAGCCTGGGTCTGGGCGAGCGCTTCCTGCACCAGCCCGCGCAACTGTCGGGCGGCGAACAGCAGCGGGTCGCCATCGCCCGGTCGCTGGCCAACAGCCCGCGCCTGCTGCTGGCCGATGAACCCACCGGCAACCTTGACCCGACCAACAGTCACGCGGTGTTCGAGAGCTTGCGCCAACTGGCCAAGACCACGGGCGTCGCCGCCCTGATCGCCACCCACAACATGGAGCTGGCCGGTCACATGGACCGCGTCTTCGCCCTGAAGGACGGCCATCTGGAAGAACGCGCCGCCGAGGCCCAAGCCTACTGAGGCCAGCCGATTGAGGTCTTGCGCCTGCTGATCAGCCCACGGCGGCGTCGCCCCACAGGGCGCGCAGCCTGACGCTGCGACGGCAACCCACGCGATAGGCTTCATACTGAGCGGGCCGTCGCCGGGCGTAGTTCTGATGCTCGGCGCCGGCGGGCCAGAAGCGCATGGCGGGATAGACCGGGGTGGTGAAGCGCGAGCCCTTGGCGCCCAGCGCGGCCTGGGCCGCTGTGCGAGACGCTTGTGCGGTCGCCGTCTGGGCCTCTGTGGCATAGACCGCCGTGACATAGGACGGGCCCTGATCGCAGAACTGGCCGGTCTGATCGGTGGGGTCGATGGTGCGCCAGTAGCGGTCGACCAGGGCGCGATAGCTGACGACGGCGGGATCAAACGTCACCTGCACCGCCTCGCGATAGCCGGTCCCGCCTCGGATCACCTGCTCATAGGTCGGGTTGGGCCGCGTGCCGCCGACGAAGCCCGACACCGCCGAGCGCACGCCGGGCAGGCCGTCGAACGCCTTTTCGCTGGACCAGAAACAGCCGCCGGCGAAGACCGCCGTCTGATAGCCGGGCGGGGCGGGCTCCAGCGGCGCGGCGCTGGCGGGCGCTTCGCTGGGCGAGCAGGCCGCCGTCAGGATCAAGCCGATCAGAGGCAGAAGGCGCGACATAGGACACTCCCGGTCATTCTCTTCAGCATACGCGCAAGCCGGGAAGACGGATGGCTGTGGGCGTTCACGGGCGCTTGCAATGAGAACAAAGCGGGAATATAGAACGTTTCAGGAACACGCTAACTGGGGATAAGCCGATGTCGCGTTGGGTGAGGGATATGCTGTCGCTTGCGTCGTGTGGCGGGTTCGTCTGGATGATCTGGCAGGCGTCTTTCCTGGTGACGTGATCGCCGCATCGACTCCCTGCATGATCAAACTTCGGCCGCGCGGCGGTCGGATATGAGAGGTCCCGGTTTTCGGGATCAGCGGAGTTGGTATTGGCGGAAACGGCGAACAGTCAGGGTTTTGTCCATCTGCGGGTCCGCAGCGCCTATTCCCTGCTGGAAGGCGCGATCAAGGCCAGCAAGATCGGCAAGATGGCGGCGGACGCCGGCATGCCCGCCGTGGCCGTGGCCGACCGCGCCAACCTGTTCGGCGCCCTGGAGTTCAGCCAGACCGCCAAGGATGCGGGCGTTCAGCCCATCGTCGCCTGCGCCTTGCCCGTGCTGGGCATCGGCGGCCAGGTCGCCGAGCGTTGGGCCAAGACCTCGACCGTGGTCCTACTGGTCCAGAACGAGCAGGGCTGGCTCAACCTCTGCGCCCTGTCGTCCGCCGCCTATCTTGACGCCGGCGAGATGTCGGAGCCGGGCGTGCCCTGGCGACTGGTTGTGGATAAGTCCGAGGGGCTGATCCTGCTGTCCGGCGGTCCCGACGGCCCGATCGACCCTCTGTTCGTCCAGAACAAGCGCGATGACGCCATATCTTCTCTCGAAGAGATGAAGCGCGTCTTCGGTGATCGTTTCTATGTAGAGTTGCAACGCCACGGTCTGCCGCAGGAGCCGGTCGCCGAGCGTGGCCTGGTCGACTGGGCCTACGCCAACGACGTGCCTTTGGTCGCCACCAACGACGTCTATTACGCCAAGGCGGCGCAGGCGAAGTCGCACGACGCCTTGCTCTGCATTTCCGACGGCGCCTTCACCGGCCAGGAAGACCGGCGCCGCATCACCGGGGAACATTGGTTCAAGACGGCGGAGGCCATGCGCCAGCTGTTCGCGGACCTGCCCGAGGCTTGCGACAACACCATCGACATCGCGCGCCGCTGCGCTTTCCTGGTGCCCACGCGGGCGCCCATCCTGCCGCGCTTCGACGCCGGCGCCGGTCGTTCCGAGCCCGACGAACTGGCGCACCAGGCGCGCGAGGGGCTGAAGGCCCGCCTGCAACAGGTCGCGCCCGCCGCGCCGGAAGAGGAATACTGGACCCGCCTCGAATGGGAGGTCGGGATAATTCAGCAGATGGGGTTCCCCGGCTACTTCCTGATCGTGGCCGACTTCATCAAGTGGGCTAAGCTGCACGGCATTCCGGTCGGACCGGGGCGGGGCTCAGGCGCCGGCTCTCTGGTGGCCTGGTCGCTGACCATCACCGATCTGGACCCCTTGCGGTTCGGCCTGCTGTTCGAGCGGTTCCTGAACCCCGAACGCGTCTCCATGCCCGACTTCGACATCGACTTCTGCCAGGAGCGGCGGGAGGAGGTGATCGACTATGTGCAGGACCACTACGGCAAGGACCGGGTGGCCCAGATCATCACCTTCGGTACGCTTCAGGCGCGCGCCGTGCTGCGCGACGTCGGCCGGGTGCTGCAGATGCCGCTGGGCCAGGTGGACCGCCTCTGCAAGATGGTGCCGAACAACCCGGCCAACCCGGTCACTCTGGCCCAGGCCATTGATCTGGAGCCGCGCCTGAAGGAGGCGCGCGACGCCGAGCCTGCGGTCCGGACCCTGCTGGAGACGGCGCTGGAGCTGGAGGGGCTGTACCGCAACGCCTCGACCCACGCCGCCGGCATCGTCATCGGCGACCGCCCGCTGACCGAGCTGGTGCCGCTGTATCAGGACCCGCGCTCGACCATTCCGGCCAGCCAGTTCAACATGAAGTGGGTCGAACCGGCGGGTCTGGTCAAGTTCGACTTCCTGGGCCTGAAGACCCTGACGGTGCTGGACCGGGCGCGGGAGTATCTGGAGCGGCGCGGCGCGGCGCCGGAATGGAACCTGCTGCCGCTGGACGACACAAAGACCTATGAACTGATGGCCTCGGGCCAGACGGTCGGGGTGTTCCAGCTGGAATCCCAGGGGATGCGCGACACCCTGCGCAAGATGCGCTGCGGCTCCATCGAGGAAATCACCGCCCTGATCTCCCTCTATCGGCCGGGGCCGATGGAGATGATCGACACCTATATCGACCGGAAGTTCGGCCGGGCCGAGGTGGACTATCTGCACCCGTCCCTGACCGAGGTTCTGACCGAGACCTACGGCGTCATCATCTATCAGGAACAGGTGATGAAGATCGCCCAGGTCCTGGCGGGCTACAGCCTGGGCGAAGCCGACCTTCTGCGCCGCGCCATGGGCAAGAAGAAGAAGGAGGAGATGGATTTCCAGCGCCTTCGCTTCGTCAAGGGCGCCTCGGAAAAGAACGTCCCCGAGGCTCAGTCCGGCTCCATCTTCGACCTGGTGGCCAAGTTCGCGGGCTACGGTTTCAACAAGTCGCACGCCGCCGCCTATGCGCTGATCTCGTTCCAGACGGGCTGGCTGAAGGCCAATCACCCGGTCGAGTTCTTCGCCGCCTCGATGAGCCTCGACCTGTCGAACACCGACAAGCTGGCGGTCTTCTATCAGGACTGCCGCCGCTTCGAGGTGCCGGTCCTGGCCCCGGACATCAACCGTTCCTCGGCGGACTTCGACGTCCAGTGGAAGGACGGGCAGGGCAGCGTCCTTTATGCTTTGGGCGCTATCCGCAACGTCGGCCTGGAGGCGATGAAGCATGTCGTCGAGGTGCGCGAGGCGGGCGGACCCTTCGCCGACCTCTTCGACTTCCTGGAACGGGTCGATCCAAAGGCGGTCAACAAGCGGGCGCTGGAAGGCCTGGCCAAGGCCGGCGCCTTTGACAGCCTCAACCCTAACCGCCGCCAGCTGTTCGAACAGGCCGACATCCTGATCGCCTATTGCCAGAGCGTGGCTGCGGAGCGCGCCTCGTCGCAGGTCAGCCTGTTCGGCGCGGATCAGGCAGGGGCCTCGCGCCCGCGTCTGCGCAGCGTGGAGCCCTGGGCCGGGCCGGACAAGCTGGATCAGGAACTGTCGGCGGTCGGATTCTATCTGTCGGGCCACCCGCTGGAGGATCTGACGCCGGCGCTGAAGCGCAAGCGCGTGACCTTTGTGGCCGAGGCGCAAGGCTTGGCGGAGGCCGGGCATGAAGCCTTCCTGATGGCCGGCGTCGTGCGTCGTCGTCAGGAGCGGGCCAGCGCCAAGAGCGGCGAGAAGTTCGCCTTCGTCACCTTCTCGGACCCGACGGGCGAGTTCGAGTGCCTGTTCCCGCCGGAACAGCTGCGGCGATGCCGTGATATCCTTGAGGTCGGGACCTCGGTTCTGGTCAAGGTGCGGGCCAAGTCGGCGGACGGCGAGGTGCGCTTCTTCGGCGACGACGCCAGCCGGATGGAGACCCTGCTGGACGACACCCAGATCGGGCTGCGCGTCGTGCTTTCGGCGCAGACGGCGGACGCCGAGGCGCTGAAGGCGCGGCTGGACCGGGCGCGGGCTCAGGGCAAGGGCGGCGAGGTCTGGTTGCAGGCGACCCTGGGCGGTCGCACTGAGGTCGAGATCAAGCTGCCGGGCCGCTATCGCCTCGACGCCGCCCTGCGCGGGGCGTTGAAGTCGGCGCCGGGCGTGGTGATGCTGGAGGACGCCTGATGAGCGAGGGGCAACTGATGAAGCGAGCCTGCGGAACCTTTGACGTCATCATCACCCCGGTTCAGCCGGCGCAGGGCGCGGCAGTCGATGGTCCAGGCCGGATGCTGCTGGCCAAGACCTTTCATGGCGATCTAATCGGAACCGCCGCTGGCGAAATGCTGGCGACGATGAGCCCTGAGCGGTCCGGCGCCTATGTGGCGCTCGACCGGGTTCGCGGCGTCATCGACGGTCGCGAAGGGGCCTTCACCCTGGTGCATCGCGGTCTGATGGACCGGGGCGCGCAGGAGCTGCTGATCACCATCGTGCCGGGATCGGGGGCAGGGGACCTGGCGGGGATCGCCGGGGTCTTTCATCTGACGATCAAGGACGGCGTTCATCACTACGATCTGGAATACAGTCTGCCGACATCCTGAAGGAGGAGAGCGAATATGCCGGTGCATAAGGGGTCCTGCCACTGCGGCGCAGTGGCCTATGAGGTCGAGGTCGGGCTGGAGGGCCTGATCGAGAGCAACTGTTCGCACTGCTATCGAAAGGGCTTCGTCCTGGCCTTCGCGCCGCGCGCAGCCTTCCGCCAGACGGCGGGCGAGGACGCCACGACCTCCTACTTCTTCAACCAGCACAAGATCGATCACCGCTTCTGCAAGACCTGCGGAGTTCAGCCCTTCGGCTATGGCGTGGCGCCGGACGGGTCGGAGTTGGCGGCGATCAATGTGCGGACGCTGACCGATGTGGAGCCCTGGAGCTGGACGGCGACGCGTGTGGACGGGCGCAGCTTCTGACTGATTGGCTTGCCTTTTCCGAACAATCCGCCTAGAGAGCGCGCGCACTTCGCACGTGGGCGTGGCGCGGTCCGGGGAGACATCCCGGCCTGCACCGTTCCGAGGGACCGCAGGTCCTTTTACTCGCCCACGCTAGGTTTGATCGGAAAAAGGACACCACGATCATGGCACTGCCAGAATTCTCGATGCGTACGCTGCTGGAAGCCGGCGCTCACTTCGGCCACCAGACGCACCGCTGGAACCCGAAGATGGACCGCTACATCTTCGGCTCGCGCTCGAACATCCACATCATCGACCTGTCGCAGACGATGCCGCTGTTCCACCAGGCTCTGGTGGCTGTGCGCGACGTCGCCGCCAAGGGCGGTCGCGTTCTGTTCGTCGGCACCAAGCGTCAGGCTGCCGGCCCGGTGGCTGAAGCCGCCACGCGCTGCGCCCAGTACTACATGAACAACCGCTGGCTTGGCGGCACGCTGACCAACTGGCGCACCGTCTCGGGCTCGATCGCCCGCCTGCGCGAGCTGGAAACCGTTCTGGCCACCGGCGGCGAAGGCCGCGTCAAGAAAGAGCTGCTGAACCTGCAGCGCGAGAAGGACAAGCTGGAACTGTCGCTGGGCGGCATCAAGGACATGGGTTCGATCCCGGACATCATGTTCGTGATCGACACCAACAAGGAAGCGATCGCGATCCAGGAAGCCCGCAAGCTGAACATCCCGATCATCGCCATCCTGGACACCAACTCGGACCCGGACGGCATCACCTATCCGGTCCCGGGCAACGACGACGCCGCCCGCGCCATCCAGACCTACTGCGACCTGATCGCCGACGCCGTCCTGGACGGCCTGGCCGCAGGCGCTTCGGCCTCGGGCATCGACCTGGGCGCTTCGGAAGCTCCGGTTGAACCCATGCTGCGTGAAGCCGCTGCTGCTCCGGTTGAAGCCGAAGCTGCCCCGGCCGGTACGGAAGCTGTGGCTGAAGAACTGCTCGCGACGACTGAAGAAAAGGTCGAGGGCTAAGGCGCTCTCGGGGCCCGATCGGTGATCGGGCCTACGCCAAACTGACATGCGGCCGGGCTATCCATGCCCGGCCGCTCATTTGAATTTTCAGGAGAAGAACATGGCCGAGATCACTGCCGCCCTCGTGAAGGACCTTCGCGAGCGTTCGGGCGTCGGCATGATGGACTGCAAGAAGGCGCTGGTGGAAACCAACGGCGACATCGACGCAGCTATCGACTGGCTGCGCGCCAAGGGTCTGTCCAAGGCCGCCAAGAAGGCCGACCGCGTCGCCGCTGAAGGCGTTGTCGCCGTCGCCACGCGTGAAGACGGCGAGGGCGAAGTCGCCGCCGCCATCGAGTTCAACGCGGAAACCGACTTCGTCGCCCGCAACGACCTGTTCCAAACCGCCGCCAAGCAGTTCGCTGCCCTGGCGCTGCACCATGACGGCGTCGAAGCCATCAGCGGCGCGACGCTGGAAAGCGGCCGCACCGTTCAGGACGAAGTGACCCAGCTGATCGCCACCATCGGCGAGAACATGCAGCTGCGTCGCGCGGCCCGTCTGGCCGTGTCGCAGGGCGTCGTGTCGTCCTACGTCCACAACGCCGTCTCGCCGGGCGTCGGCCGCATCGGCGTTCTGGTGGCTCTGGAAGGCGAGGGCGACAAGGCTGCTCTGCGCGAACTGGGCCGCAAGATCGCCATGCACGTCGCCGCCACGGCGCCGCTGTCGCTGAACACCGACGACCTGGACCCGGCCGCCATCGAGAAGGAACGCTCTGTTCTGACCGAAAAGGCCAAGGAAGAAGGTCGCCCGGAAGCCATGATCGCCAAGATCGTGGAAGGCCAGATCAACAAGTTCCAGAAGGACGTGGTGCTGACCAAGCAGCCGTTCGTCATGGACCCTGACGTGACCATCGAGCAGCTGGTCGTGAACTCGGCCAAGGAACTGGGCTCCTCGAACCTCAAGCTGGCCGGCTTCGTCCGTCTGGCCCTGGGTGAAGGCGTCGAGAAGGTCGAGAGCCCTGACTTCGCCGCTGAAGTCGCCTCGATGACGGGCGGCAACTAACACCGAAGTTTCTTCCTGAAAGGGAAGAATTTTCAAAAGGGCGCGTTCGGCTTTGATGGCCGGCGCGCCCTTCGTCTATGATGAGCCGCCGATTCACCTCGCGCGGATGCCTAACCCCAGTATCCACGGACCCAGACCCATGCCCGACGCCCCCTCCGAGTTTCGTTACAAGCGCGTCCTGCTCAAGGTCTCGGGCGAGGTCCTGATGGGCGATCAGTCCTATGGCATCGACATGAAGACCGTCGATGTCGTGGCGGCGGCTGTGGCCCAGGTGGCGCGCGAAGGCGTCGAGATCTGCCTGGTCATCGGCGGCGGCAACATCTTCCGTGGCCTGTCCAAGGCCGCCGAGGGCATGGATCGCGCCAACGCCGACTACATGGGCATGCTGGCGACCATCATGAACGCCTTGGCCATGCAGGGCGCGCTCGAGAAGATCGGCGTCGATACGCGGGTCCAGAGCGCCATTCCCATGGCCGCCATCGCAGAACCCTACATCCGCCGCCGCGCCATGCGGCATCTGGAAAAGGGACGGGTGGTGATCTTCGCCGCCGGCGTGGGCGCACCCTTCTTCACGACCGACTCAGGCGCCGCCCTGCGCGCGGCTGAAATGGGTTGCGACGCCCTGCTGAAGGGGACCAGCGTGGACGGCGTCTATACCGCCGATCCCAAGAAGGACGCGACCGCGACCCGCTACGAGACGCTGACCTATCAGGAGGTCCTGGCCAAGGACCTGCGCGTCATGGACGCCTCGGCCATCGCCCTGATGCGCGACAGCGATATCCCGATCGTGGTCTTCTCGATCCGCGAGGAAGACTCCCTGCGCAAGACCCTGCGCGGCGAAGGCACCTTCACCGTCATCACCAACAAGGCCGCGTAAGCGGCTCTCCACCCGAACGACAGACCAAGGAAAACCACCATGGCCAAGCCCGACCTCAAGACCTATCGCGACCGCATGGAAAAGGCGGTCGCCTCGCTGAAGGAAGACTTCGCGGGTCTGCGCACCGGCCGGGCCAACTCGGGCTTGTTGGACCCGGTTCAGGTTGACGCCTATGGCTCGACCTCGCCGTTGAACGCCGTGGCCGCTATCAGCGTGCCTGAGCCGCGCATGATCTCGGTCAGCGTCTGGGACAAGGGCATGGTCGGCCCGGTCGAGAAGGCCATTCGCGCCGCCGGTCTGGGCCTGAACCCCATCGTTGACGGTCAGACCCTGCGCATCCCGGTGCCGCCGCTGACCGAAGAGCGCCGCAAGGACCTGGTCAAGCTGGCCGGCAAATACGCCGAACAGCAGAAGATCGCCGTGCGCAACGTGCGTCGCGACGCCAACGACGACCTGAAAAAGGCCGAAAAGGCCACCGAGATCAGCCAGGACGAGCAGAAGAAGATGGAAGCCGAGGTCCAGAAGGACACGGACGCCGCCATCAAGAAGATCGACGAGGCCTTGAAGGTCAAGGAAGTCGAGATCATGCAGGTCTGACGCAAGCCAGCGTCGGGAGGGACCCAAGCAATGTCGGCCGAGACCGTCGCCACCGGGCCTGAAAAGGGGCCACGTCACGTCGCCCTGATCATGGACGGCAACGGTCGCTGGGCCGAGCGTCGCGGTCTGCCGCGCGTCATGGGGCACCGTGAGGGGGTTCAGGCTCTGCGGCGCACGATCAAGGCGGCCCCGGACTTCGGCATTCGCTGCCTGACGGTGTTCGGTTTCTCGACCGAGAATTGGAGCCGCCCGGCGGACGAGGTGTCGGACCTGATGGGGCTGGTGCGGGCGTTCGTCGGCAGCGACCTCAAGCGGCTGGATGAGGCGGGCGTGCGTATCCGCATCCTGGGGCGCCGCAAGGGCCTGCCCAGCGACATCGCCGCCATCGTTGATCGCGCCGAAGCCCAGACCGCCCACAACACGCGATTCCTTTTGCAGGTGGCGTTCAACTATGGCGGGCGGGCTGATCTGGTGGATGCGGCCCAGCGGCTGATCGATCAGGCGCGCGCCGGACAGTTCGAGGGCGACGTGACCGAGGACGACCTCGGGGCCGGCCTGTCGACGGCGGGGGCGCCGCCGGTGGACCTGATCGTGCGAACATCGGGCGAGCAGCGGCTGTCCAACTTCCTGTTGTGGGAAGCCGCCTACGCCGAACTGGTGTTTCAGGACATCCTTTGGCCGGACTACGGCGCCGAGGCTCTGGCCGAGGCGGTGTCCCTCTATGGTAATCGCGAGCGGCGATATGGCGGGCGCGACGTCCTGTCAGACGCCGATGCGAAGACGGCGGTAGGTTGATGGCGTTGAAGATCGGTGACATCGGCCTGAGAGCGGCCTCGGCCGTGGTGCTCGCGCCGGCGGCCGTGCTGGCTACCTGGGCCGGCGGCGGCTGGTTCTGTGCCCTGGTCGTCGCGGCCTGCGGTCTTTTGGCGTTCGAGTGGGCGCGGATGAGCGCGCCGCGCTTCTGGCGTTCGGTCGGGGCGGCTGTCGCGCTGGCGCTGATCGTCGCCGTGGTCGCGGCCCACGTCGGCCAGATGTCGCTGGCCCTGATCCTTCTGGTCTTCGGCGCTCTGGCGGCGGGCCTGTTCGCCCGTTCGCGCGGGGCCGAGGCGCTGGATGCGGCCTACGGGGTTCTCTACCTCGGTTGGCCCTGTGTCCTGCTGATCTGGCTGCGTGACCTGAACGATGCGCAGGGCCTTTACTGGACCGTTCTGGTGTTCGCCGTGGCCTGGGCGTCCGACATTCTGGCCTATCTGGTCGGCAGCGCTGTGGGCGGGCCCAAGCTGTGGCCGCGTTTTTCGCCGAACAAGACTTGGTCCGGCTTCATCGGTGGCCTGATCGCGGGGATGATTGCGGGCGCCGCCATGGCGGGCTGGCTGGAGATGGGGCGTCTGAATGTCTTCTGGGGCGGCGTGCTGGGCTTGGCGGCGGCTTTGGCCACCATGGCCGGCGACCTGTGGGAGTCGGCGCTGAAGCGTCGCTTCGGGGTCAAGGACGCAGGCAACATCATTCCGGGCCACGGCGGCCTGCTGGACCGGGTCGACGGCCTGATGTTCGCCGTCGTGGTCGTGGCGGCGGGACGCGTGATCGTCCTGATGCTGGGGCAGGGCGCGTGATCACCCGCAAGATCAGCGTGCTGGGCTCGACCGGCTCAGTCGGGGCCTCGACCCTGGACCTCATGGACCAGGCCGAGACGGCCGGTTCTGGGGCGTTTCAGGTCGAGGTCCTGACCGGCGGCGCCAATATCGCCCGCCTGGCCGAGCAGTCGCGGCGCTGGCGACCCAGGATAGCGGTTACAGCGGACCCCGCGCGCCTGTCGGAACTACGCGATGCCCTGGCCGGAACCGGCGTCGAGGCGGCGGCGGGGCCTGACGCCATCGTCGAGGCCGCGACGCGGCCTGTGGACTGGGTCATGGCTTCTATCGTCGGTTCGGCGGGCCTTCGCTCGGCCTGGGCCGCGGCCGCCACCGGCGCGACCCTGGCGCTGGCCAACAAGGAAAGCCTGGTCTGCTGCGGCCCGGCCCTGATCGAACGGGTCAAGCGCAGCGGCGGCAAGCTGATCCCGGTCGATTCCGAACACTCCGCCATCTTTCAGGTCTTTCCGGCCGAGGCGCCGGAGCAGGTGTCGAAGCTGGTGCTGACCGCCTCGGGCGGTCCGTTCCGCACCCTGCCGCGCGAGGCCATGGGCCGGATCACCCCGGAGCAGGCGGTCGCTCACCCCAACTGGAGCATGGGCGCCAAGATCTCGGTCGACAGCGCCACCATGGCCAACAAGGGTCTGGAACTGATCGAGGCGGCCTATCTGTTCGCCATGAGCGGCGACCGGATCGACGTCGTCGTCCACCCCGAATCAATCATCCACAGCCTTGTGGAATATGTGGATGGTTCGACCCTGGCCCAGATGGGGCCGCCCGACATGAAGACCCCGATCGCCTGCGCCCTGGCCTGGCCTGACCGGCTGGCCTGGCCCGCGCCGAAGCTGGACCTAGCGGCGCTGGGCCGTCTGACCTTTGAGGCGCCCGATATGACGCGCTTCCCGGCCTTGCGCCTGGCGCGCGAAGCCCTGGCGGCGGGGGGAGTGGCGCCCATTGTTTTCAATGCGGCCAACGAAGTCGCGGCCCTGGCCTTCCTTGACCGTCGGCTGGGCTTTCTCAATATTGCCGCAGTCGTCGCCGACACCTTGGAGCGTGCGACGAATGCGGGGGTGGGTTCCGGTTCCGACGACGCCTGTGACGCGGCCCTGGCCGTTGACGCAGCGGCCCGAAGGATTGCGAACGACATCATCGCCTCGCTCGCGATTGCAGCCTGAGGGCGACAGGAGACATGACTGGGATGCTAGGTGTTCTTGGGCAAGCCCTGATCTATGTCGTGCCGTTCCTTCTGGTGCTGACGCTGGTCGTCACGGTCCATGAACTGGGCCACTTCCTGACCGCGCGCGCCTTTGGCGTGAAGATGGAGCGTTTCTCCATCGGCTTTGGCCGCGCCATCTTCCAGCGCACCGACAAGCGCGGCGTCGACTGGCGTCTGGGGTGGCTGCCGCTGGGCGGCTACGTCAAATTCGCTGGCGATCTGGATGCAACGGGCGTGCCGGACAAGGTGGGGCTTGAGGCCCTCAAGAAGGATCTGATCGCCGCCCACGGGGCGGGCGCAGAAAAAGATTATCTGTATTTCAAGCCCTTGTGGCAGCGCGCCCTGGTCGTTGCGGGCGGTCCCCTGGCCAACTTCGTGCTGGCGATCTTTATCTTCACCCTGCTCTTCAGCCTGGTCGGGGTCGAACTTCGCCCCGCCCGGGTGATGCAGGTTCAACCCGACTCGCCGGCCGCCGCTGCCGGTTTCCTGCCGGGCGACCTGATCACCCGCGTCAACGGCAAGCTGATCGCCGACGGCGGCGAGGTGACACAGGTCGTGGCGCTCAGCAGCGGCGATCCTGTCCAGTTCACGGTCGAGCGTGCGGGCGCCGACGTGCAACTGACCGCCACCCCGGAACGCAAGATCGAAGAGAACCCCATCGCCGGACGGGTCTCGGTCGGCCGTATTGGTCTCGCCCTGGGCTCCAGCCGCGATGAAGTGCGTCATGTGCGTTATGGACCGATCGCCGCCGTGGGCCGCGGGTTCCAGGAAACGGGCAACATCCTCAGCACCACCTTCACCTATATCGGTCGCATCTTCTCCGGCCGCGAATCGGGCGACCAGTTCAGCGGACCGCTTGGAATCGCCAAGGCTTCGGGCGCTCTGACCAACGCGGCGGTGGCGGCCAATCCTGATCCGCTGGCCATGGCGGGAAATCTCCTGCTGACGTTGACCAGCTTCGCCGCCATACTTTCGGTCGGAATCGGCTTTCTTAATCTGCTGCCCGTTCCGGTGCTGGATGGGGGGCATCTGATGTTTTACGCCTATGAGGCGGTGGCGCGTCGGCCTGTCGCCGCTCAGGTTCAGGAGGCGGGATATCGCGTCGGCCTTGCTTTGCTGGCCAGTTTAATGTTGTTCGCGACCTGGAACGACCTGCAGAAACTCAATCTCTTCAAATTCCTCGGCGGGCTCGTCTCGTGAGCCGACGCCAGCCCCCGATGGTTCCCCGAATGATTCAGAACGACAGTCGCCTCATGATCCGAACCCGTGGCCGTATCCTTGGACCCAGCGCCCTGGCGCTGGCCGTCGCCGCCGGCCTGGCCGGTCCGGCTCTGGCGCAGACCGCGCCCGCTGCGGCCGGGGCCGCGCCGCAGGACCCGCAGGTCGTCGTCGCCGCCCCGGCTGAGGAGCGCGCGGTCGTCAATCGCATCCTCGTGCGCGGCAATCAGCGCATCGATCAGACCACGGTTCTGTCCTATCTGCCGATCCAGCCGGGCGACACCATCGACGCTGCGACCATCGACGTCGCGGTTCGCACCCTGTCGCGCACCGGCCTGTTCGCCAACGTCCAACTGGGCCTTCAGCCGAACGGCGATCTGGTGGTCGAGATCGCGGAAAACCCGATTATCAACCAGGTGACGTTCGAGGGGAACAAGGCCCTTACCGAGAAGAAGCTGACGGACGAGGTCACGATCAAGCCGCGCGGCATCTATACCCGCGCCCGCGTTCAGGAAGACGTCGGCAAGATCATCGAGCTGTATCGCCTGTCGGGCCGCATCTCGGCCACTGTGACGCCCAAGCTGGTCCAGTTGGAACAGAACCGCGTCGATGTCGTCTTCGAGATCGACGAAGGCCCTGAAACCGGCGTCGCCGCCATCACCTTCCTGGGCAATACGGCCTTCTCGGACAGCGACCTGCGCGATGTCATGGTCACCAAGGAATCGTCCTGGTGGCGCCTGTTCAGCTCGAACGACAACTACGATCCGAACCGTCTGGATTACGACCGCGAGCAACTGCGGAAATTCTATACGAACCGCGGCTATTATGACTTCCGCATCCTGTCGTCCGTGGCGGAACTGAAGCCCGACAACAGCGCCTTCGGCATGACGATCACGCTGGAAGAGGGCGACCGTTACAATTTCGGAGAGGTCAAGGTCGTCACCGAGAACGACCGCCTGAACGCCGACTTCCTGCAGCGCCTGCTGCCGATCCGTTCGGGGGACCTGTACGAAAGCGATCGTATTGAAAGGGCGGTGGACGCCCTGACCTTCGCGGCGGGTTCGGCCGGTTATGCCTTCGTTGAGATCAATCCGAGCTATCGGGCCAACCCGGAAACCGACACGGTCGACGTGACCTTCAACCTGAAGGAAGGTCAGCGCGTCTACATCGACCGGATCAACGTCGTGGGGAACACCCGCACGCTGGATTCGGTCATTCGGCGCGAACTGGTGGTTGGCGAGGGCGACGCCTTCAACCGTAGTCTGGTCGAGCGGTCGCGCAACAATCTCCGCGCTCTGGGCTTCTTCAAGGACGTCAAGATCGAGGAAACACGCGGCAGCGCGCCCGACCGCACGGTCGTGAACGTCACCGTGGAAGAGCAACCGACCGGCGAACTGTCTGTCGGCGCAGGTTTCAGCTCGGTCGACTCCTTCGTGCTGAACCTGGGCATCACCGAGCGCAACTTCCGCGGTCGCGGCCAGAACGTCGTGGCCCGCGCCGAGTGGGGTTCGCTGCGTCAGCAGATCGACTTCCGCTTCACCGAGCCGAAATTCCTGGGCCGTGACCTGCGGGCCGGTTTCGACCTGTTCCATACGCGCTACGACCTGAGCGAGTATTCGTCCTATGACTATCGCTCGACGGGCGGCGGTCTGCGGCTCAGCTACCCGCTGAACGGCTATTCGCTGTTCAGTGTCCGTTACTTCCTGAAGAACGACGAAGTCATCATTCCCAACGGCTATTGCGGTGTCGGGGCGGGCTCGTCGGCCCTGTGCGATCAGGCCGGCGCCTTTATCAACTCGTCGGCGGGCTATACGCTGATGGTTGATCGCCGTAACGATCCCGTTCGCCCGACGCGCGGTTGGTCGGCCTCGGTGCGTCAGGACCTCGCGGGCATCGGCGGCGACGTCAACTATCTGAAGACCGAGGCCGACGCCTCCTGGTATTACGGCATCACCCCGGCCTGGGTGGTCAGTGTCCAGGGTTCGACCGGCTATGTGTCGGGCTGGAACGGCGATCCCATTCGGATCAATGACCGCTTCTTCAAGGGCGGCAACACCTTCCGCGGCTTCGAAACCGCCGGCATGGGCGCGCGCGACCTGACCACGACCGACGCCCTGGGCGGCAACTTCTACGCCATCGGCACGGTTGAACTGACGGTGCCGAACTATCTGCCGGACGAGTACGGCATCAAGACTTCGCTGTTCGCCGATGTCGGCACCCTGGGCCTGCTGGATGACCGCTATACGGTGAACTCCGTCACCGGCCTGCCCAATCCGAACATCGTCGACAATCTGGCTCTGCGAGCCGCTGCCGGGCTCAGCATCCACTGGCGCTCGCCGATGGGGCCGATCCGTTTCGACCTGTCCAAGGTTCTGTCGAAGGAAGACTACGACAAGACCGAGACCTTCCGCTTCTCCACCTCGACCCAGTTCTAACCGCAGCCTTCCAGACTGCTCAAAGGTTCAAGATGAAACTGTTTGCTATCGGCGCCTTCGCCATCGCTTCGCTCGCTGCTTCGTCGGCTCTGGCTCAAACCCAGGGGCCGGCCAATCCTGGCCCGGCCATCCCCGGCGTCTGCGTCTATTTCAACCAGCAGGCCCTGGCCCAGTCGACCGTTGGTCAGTCCGTGCAGACGCGGATGGAGCAACTGGCCCAGGAAGTTCAGGGCGAGATCGCGCCTTACGCTCAGCAACTGCAGACCGAATATCAGGCCCTGCAAGCCGGCGCCTCGACCATCCCGGCTGACCAACTGAACCAGCGCCGCCAGGCTCTGCAACAGCGCGCCCAGGAAGCCCAGCAGCTGGAGCAGACCCGCGACAACGAGCTGCGCTACACTCTGGCCGAACAGCGCAAGAAGATTTCGGAAGCCATCGAGCCGATCCTGGTCGCCGTCTATCAGGAAAAGGGCTGCGGCATCATGATCGACCGCGAGAGCGTCTTCGTCATGAACCCCGCTATGGACGTGACGCCGCTGGTCATTCAGCGCCTGAACGCGGCTCTGCCGACGCTCAGCTTCAACCGTATGCCGGTTCCGGCACAGCCGCAGTCGTAAGACGGGCCATGCCCGATCCGAGGTTCTTTCAGACCCTGTCGCCCCTGACGGTCGCCGTCCTCGCCGAGAAAATCGGCGGGGAGGCAGTCCGGGGCGGCGAGGTCGTCATCTCGGCCGTCGCGCCCCTGTCCACTGCGGACCGGGGCGCGATTGCGTTTCTGGGTGATCGGAAGTTCGCCGCAGCCCTGGCTGAGACGCAGGCGGGATGCGTCATCGTGCCGGCGTCGGCCGTCGATGCGGCGCCTGCGGGGGCTGCGGTGATCGTGTCGGGCGAGGCGCAGGCTGCCTGGGCGCGCGCTTCGGCCTTGCTGCATCAACCCATTCGGCTGGATCGCGCGGCAAGCGTGGCCGACGTGGCCGAGGACGACAGCGTGGTGATCGAGCCCGGCGTGGTGCTGGGCGAGGGCGTTCGCATCGGTCGCGGCACGCGCATCGGCGCCAACACCGTGGTCGGTCCGGGCGTCCAGATCGGCCGCGACTGCCTGATAGGCGCCAACGTTTCCATCGGTTTCGCCCTGCTGGGCGACCGGGTGAAGCTGCTGTCCGGCGCGCGCATCGGCGAGGCGGGCTTCGGCGCCGCCGGGTCCAAGGCCGGTCCGGTGGATATTCCTCAACTGGGCCGCGTCATCCTGCAAGACGGCGTCACCGTCGGGGCCAATTCCTGCATCGACCGCGGAGCCTATGGCGACACGGTCATCGGCGAAAACACCAAGATCGATAACCTGGTCATGATCGGCCACAACTGCGTCATCGGTCGCAACAACCTGATGGCCGGCCACGTCGGTCTGGCGGGATCAGTCACCACCGGCGACAACTGCATCTTTGGCGGTCGGGCGGGCGTGGGCGACCACATCACCATCGGCGAAGGCGCGCGCGTCGCCGCCGGCGGCGGCGTGCTGGCTGATGTGCCGCCGGGAGAGACCTGGTCCGGCTATCCGGCAAAACCCCTACGGCAATCCTTGCGCGAAGCCATCTGGCTGGCCAAACAGGCGTCCCAGAAAAAGGGCGCGAAAGAATCATGAGCGACGACAACAAGATCGACTACGCCGAAGTCATGCGGCGCCTGCCGCACCGCTATCCCTTCCTGCTGGTCGACAAGGCCGAGGACTTCGTGGCGGCGACCTCCATCGTGGGCATCAAGAACGTCACCCACAACGAGCCCTTCTTCCCCGGCCACTTCCCGATCGATCCGGTCATGCCAGGCGTGCTGATCGTTGAGGCCATGGCCCAGACGGGCGCCTTGCTGATGTCCAAGTCGCTTGATGTGGCCGTGGCGGACAAGGTCATCATGTTCATGTCGATCGACGGCGTGCGCTTCCGCAAGCCGGCTCGTCCGGGCGATCAACTGCGCATGGAGGTCAAGGTGATCCGCGCACGCGGCGACGCCTACAAGTTCCGTGGTGAAACCTTCATCGACGGCAAGCTGGCCGCTGAAGCCGAGTTCATGGCCATGGTCGTGACCGTGGCGGAACCCGCCCAGTGACCATCCACCCGACCGCCGTCGTCGACGCCTCGGCCCAGATCGCTGAAGGGGTCGTGATCGGCCCCTGGTGCGTCGTCGGCCCGGGCGTGACCCTGGCCGAGGGCGTCAAGCTGGTCAGCCATGTCGTGGTGCAGCAGGACACGAGCGTCGGCGCGCGGACGGTCATCCATCCCTTCGCCGTTATCGGCGGCGACCCGCAGCACAACGGCTACAAGGGCGAGCCGGTCCGGTTGGAGATCGGTTCGGACAACGTAATCCGCGAGCACGCCAGCTTCAATCGCGGCACGCCTCAAGGCACGGGCGTGACGCGAGTCGGCTCGAACGGCCTGTTCATGACCGGCGCCCACGTCGGCCACGACTGCGTGGTCGGCGACAATGTCGTCATGGCCAACAACGCCACCCTCGGCGGTCACGCCCGGATCGGCGAAAAGGTCTTCCTGGGTGGCCTGTGCGCCGTGCACCAGAACGGCCGGGTGGGGCAGGGCGCCATTGTCGGCGGTCTGGCCGCCGTGACGCGCGACGTCATTCCCTACGGCTCGGCCTGGGGCAACCACGCCAGCCTGCACGGGCTCAATCTGATCGGGCTGAAGCGCAAGGGTTACGGCAAGGACGCGGTGCGCCGCCTGCTGGCAGCCTTCTGCGAACTGTTCGAGGGCGAGGGCGTCTTCGCCGAGCGTCTTGACCGGGTCGAGACGACCTATGCCGACCTGCCCGAGATCATGGAGATCGTCGCCTTCATCCGCGACGGCGCCAAGCGACCGCTCTGCCTGCCGGACGCGGAATGACAAGCCCGGCTTCTGGGGCGCCCAAGCTGGCCCTGATCGCGGGTTCCGGTGATTTGCCTATCCGTATTGCGGCGCGGTGCGAGGCCGAGGGGCGGGCGGTCTTCATCATCCGTCTGGCGGGCTTCGCCGACGAGCATCTGGTGCGCTGGCCGGGCGAAGAGTTCGGCATGGCCGAGATCGGCCGTATCCTGAAGGCGATGAAGGCCGAGGGCTGTAAGGCGGTCTGTTTCGCGGGCTATGTGAACCGGCCTGATTTCAAGACCCTGAAGCCCGACTTCAAGGGCGCGACCCTGCTGCCTGGCATCGTGGCGGCGGCGACTAAGGGCGACGACGCCTTGTTGCGCAAGATCCTGTCGGTGTTCGAGGCCGAGGGTTATGCGGTCGAGGGCGCGGACGACATACTGGGCGGAGAGGCGCTGGCGGCGGGGGCCCTGGGCGCGGTCACGCCGACAGCCGAGCAGCTTCAAGACCTGAAGAAGGCGCTGCACGTTGCGGAAAAATCAGGCGAACTGGATATCGGTCAGGGCGCGGTCGTCTGCGACGGTCTGGTTCTGGCGGTCGAGGCGCAGGAAGGCACCGACGAGATGCTGCGTCGGGTGGCGGGGCTGCCCGCCGACCTGCACGGCGCACCCGGGGCGCTCAAGGGCGCGCTGGGCAAGGCGCCAAAGCCGATCCAGGATTTGCGGGTGGACATGCCCGTCATCGGGCCGCGCACGGTCGAGTTGGCCGCCGCCGCCGGTCTGGCCGGCATCGGCGGGTTCGCCGGGCGGCTGATCGTCATCGACCATGAAGCCCTGGTCGAGGCGGCGGATCGGCTGGGCCTGTTCGTCTGGGGCGTGGAAAGATGAGCCGCCCGCTGAAGGTCATGCTGGTCGCCGCCGAGGCCTCGGGCGATGCGCTGGGCGCCGGTTTGGCGCATGCGCTGAAGACACGGCTGGGCGCGGAAGTCAGCTTCGTCGGCGTTGGCGGCCCCAAGATGGCGGCTGAAGGCGTCGCCAGTCCGTTCGACATCGCCGAACTGTCCATTCTGGGCTGGATCGAGGGTCTGAAGGCCTATGGTCTGGTCAAGCGTCGCGTGGCCGACACGGTCGAACTGGCGAAGGCCGAGCAGCCGGACGCCGTCGTCCTGATCGACAGCTGGGGCTTCACTATCCGCGTGGCCAAGGCGTTGCGTCAGGTTCTGCCGGGCGTGCCGCTGATCAAATATGTTGGGCCCCAGGTCTGGGCCTCGCGTCCAGGCCGGGCCAAGACCCTGGCCGCCAGCGTCGATCATCTGCTGTCGCTCTACAGCTTCGACGCGCCCTGGTTCGAGCGCGAGGGTCTGCCGACGACGGTCGTGGGCTCGCAGGCCCTGCACGTCGATATGGCCAGCGCTGACGGCGCCCGCTTCCGCGCCGCGCGCGGCATCGCCGCCGACGCGCCCCTGCTGCTGGTCCTGCCGGGCAGTCGGCCCAGCGAGATCACCCGCATGACGCCCGTCTTCGAGGCGACGGTGAAGCGTCTGAAAGCGGCGGACCCGGCGCTGGAGATCGCCGTCGTCGCCGCTGGAACCGTGGCCGCCGATGTGGCCGGTCGCGTTGCCGCCTGGCCCTTCCGCGCCCATCTGGTGCAGGAGGCCGACAAGTACGACGCGATGAAGGCCGCCAACGTCGCCCTGGCCACCAGCGGCACGGTCTCGACCGAGCTGGCCCTGGCCGGCGCGCCCATGGTCATCGCCTACCGGATCGACGGGCTCAGCTATCTGCTGATGAAGAACCTGGTGACGGCCAAGCATATCACCCTGTTCAATATCGCCGCCGACGAGCGTATCGCGCCCGAATTCATCCAGAACGACGCCACCCCCGAGAAACTGACCGATGCGGTCGGACGTCTGTTGTCCGACCCGCAGGCCGCCGCCGAACAGGCCGCAAGACAGACGGCGGCTCTCGATCTGATGGGACGGGGCGGACCTGATCCATCGGAGCTGGCGGCGGACGCCGTGCTGCGCGTGATCGCCGACCGGGCGCAGCGAGGCATGCGCCCGGCCTGATACCCAGCGTGCTGAAAGGCGCTATAGTGCGCGCCAACGCGCCTTGATCAGGCGCGTGTTTTCGAGATGGGCCTGTTCGGACACCTGTGATGCGTATTGAAGTCAACGGCGAGGGGCGGGAGACCGCCGCTACGACCATTCTGGGCCTAGTTCAGGAGCTGTCGCTGGACCCGCGAAAGGTGGCGGTCGAGCGCAATCTGGAGATCGTGCCGCGTTCGCTGCACGGCGACACGGCGCTGGCCGAGGGCGACAAGATCGAGCTGGTTCAGTTCGTCGGCGGCGGGTGAGGCATCAAATCCGGTGTCGGCGCTTCCCCCCGGCGCACGGCGGCGCTAGGTCAGGGGCATGACCGATACAGCCCCCCGCACCGACAGCTGGACCGTCGCCGGCCGCACCTTCAACTCGCGCCTGATCGTGGGCACCGGCAAGTACCGCGACTATGCCCAGAACGCCGCCGCCGCTGAGGCTTCGGGCGCTGAGATCGTCACCGTGGCCGTGCGCCGGGTGAACCTGACCGATCCCAGCCAGCCGGTGCTGACCGACTTTCTGGACCCCAAGAAATACACCTATCTGCCCAATACGGCGGGCTGCTTCACCGGCGAGGACGCGGTGCGGACCCTGCGTCTGGCGCGCGAGGCGGGCGGCTGGACCCTGGTCAAGCTGGAGGTTCTGGCGGACCAGCGCACCCTGTTCCCCGACATGGAAGAGACCCTGCGGTCGCTGAAGCTGCTGACCGCCGAGGGCTTCGAGGTCATGGTCTATTGCACCGACGACCCCGTCTATGCGCGCAAGCTGGAGGACGCGGGCGCCGTGGCCATCATGCCGCTGGGCGCGCCGATCGGCTCGGGTCTGGGCGTGCAGAACCCGATCAACATCCGTCTGATCGTCGAGCAGTCCAAGGTGCCGGTCCTGGTCGACGCGGGCGTGGGCACGGCTTCGGACGCGGCCATCGCCATGGAGCTGGGCTGCGACGGCGTGCTGATGAACACGGCCATCGCCGAGGCGCGCGACCCGATCCTCATGGCCAGCGCCATGAAGCACGCGGTCATCTCCGGTCGGGAATCCTATCTGGCCGGGCGGATGAAGAAGCGCCTCTATGCCGATCCGTCCTCGCCGCTGGCTGGCCTGATCTAGGGCGCGACTTGCCGCGCCGTCGCTGGCGGCGCACTCTCCCGTTTGCTCTGGGAGAGGGTACGATGCGTTTCGGATGGATGGCCTGCACGGCCGTGGCGGCCTGCATGATCGGGCCGATGGCGGTGGCGGACGCGACGGCGGACAAGGCCGTGCGCGACCTGCTGGATCAGCCGCAGGTCTGCGGCCCCGGCGGCTCGGCCATCGAGGCGATCCCGACCAACGACATCGTCATGGTCGACGGGTTCGGCACAGGCGGGTTCAAGATCGATACGACCAACCCCGAGGCCCAGGCCTGGTTCGATCACGGCGTACGGCTGCGCTGGGCGTTCGAGCATACCGAATCGATACGGGCCTTCCGCAAGGCGCGGGCGCTGGACCCGACCTGCGGCATGTGCGCCTGGGGCGAGGCCTGGGCCATCGGCCCCAATCTGAACGGCGGCGGTCAGGACAAGGCGTCGATTGACGCCGCCCGCAGCGCTGCTCGCGACGCCCGTCGTCTGGCCCGCGACGCCACGCCGGTGCATCGCCAAATGATTGACGCGCTGATCCAGCGGTATTCCGGCGCGGAGAAGAGCCGCGCCGACCGCTTCGCCCAGCGCATGGACCGGATCGCGCGTCAGAACCCCGACGACGGCGCCATCGCCAACATCACCGCTGACGCCTGGCTGCTGGCCGCCGACGAATGGTGGGATGACGACGGCAAGGCGGCTGATCCGGCCATCCCCCGCGCCATGGGTCTGCTGGAACAGGCGCTGGCCAGGGACCCGAACGATCCGGGGGCGATCCACCTCTATATCCACCTGACCGAATGGTCAGACGACCCGCACAAGGCCATTCCCTACGGCGAGAAACTGGCCCTGCTGGCCCCGGCGGCCAGCCATCTGGTGCATATGCCGTCGCACACCTATTACCGTGTCGGCCGGTATCGCGATGCGATGATGTCCAACGTCAACGCCGTGGCGCTGGACCGGCGCTATGACGCCCTGGCCAAGCCGCCGGGCGGGGTGCCGGCGATGCGGCTGCACGCGCACAACATCCACTTCGGCATGGGCGGCGCCCTGATGGCCGGGGGCGGCGAGGAGGGGCTGAAGCTGGCCGACTGGTTCCTGACCACCTATCCGAACATCGGCGCCCAGGAATACTGGCGGCAAATCGTCGCCAACAACGCCTACGCCCTCTATGGCCGCTTCGGCACGCCCGAGCAGGTGGCGGCGCTGAAGGCGCCGTCGGCGACCCATCCGCTGCTGCGCATCAGCTGGCGCTATGCGCGGGGCGAGGCCGCCGCACGGGCGGGCCACGCGGCCGCCGTTCGTGCCGAGGCCGAGGCCATCAAGACGGTGCGCGAGGCGACGACCTTTGCCGGGCCGATGGCCGAGCAGCGCGCGGTCTTCGCCGAACTGTCGCAGCGTATTCTGGAAGGCCGCGCGGCCATGATCGAGGGTAATGCGGCGGCCGCTGTCGCCGCCTTCACCCGCGCCGCCCAGATTCAGGCCATGGAAGACGAGGGCGGCGATCCGCCGATCATCTGGTATCCGACGCGCCGTAGCTTGGCGGCGGCCCTGCTGGCCAGCGGCGACGCGTCAGGAGCCAAGGCCAAGATCGAGGAACTGCTGAAGGACTGGCCCAGCGATCCGTACAGCTATTTCGTCCTGGCCGAGGCCGAGAAGGCGCTGGGGAACGCCAACGCGGCGGCCGAGGCTACGCGACGCTCGAGTATCGAGTGGATCGGCGGCGAGCGGACCTTGGCGGCGGCATAAATTTCACGTCGTCACCCTCGGGACAAGCCCAAGGGTGACGAGCGTGGGAGGGTAACTTAGCGCTTGGCGTCTTCGATCATCTTGGCGACGGCAGCAGGCTCGATGCTGGCGCTGGCCTTGCCGTTGATGAAGAAGGTCGGCGTGCCTTGCAGACCCAGGGTCGCCGCGACCGTGTGAATGTCGGTGACGTGGCGGGTCATCTCGGGCGAAGCGATAGCCGCCTGGGCCTTGGTCATGTCGACGCCATGCGCGGCCAGGATGCCGTCGATGGCGGCGCGGTCCAGGGCGCGTTCGGTCATCAGGGCGTCATAGACCTCCAGATACTTGCCCTGCTGATGCGCGGCCAGGGCGGCGCGGGCCGCGTATTGCGAGGTGACGTCGTCGCCCCGGTCCAGGATCGGCCAGTCCTTGAAGACGAAACGGACCTCGGGGTGGGCGGCCATCAGGGCGCGGAAGTCGGGAGCCACCGCCTTGCAGCCCGGGCAGCGGAAGTCGAAGAACTCGATCACCGTGACCTTGGCGTCGGCG
>NZ_JACARP010000056.1:0-19447 GCF_013386595.1 Brevundimonas sp. P7753
GCCGACGCCGAAGCCCTGAAGGCGGCCGTGGCCGTCGCCTCCGCCATCCTCGTCACCGCCGCGCCCGACAGCGCCGGCTGCCCCGGACTGAAGGCCCTGGTCCCCGCCCTCACCGCATCGGGCGCCTATCCCGACTGGATCGGCTACGTCTCCTCCACCGCCGTCTATGGCGACCGCGCGGGCGGCTGGGCCTTTGAGGACGATGACCTGAACGCCGCCAGCGTCGAGGGCGCGCGGCGCGTACGGGCCGAGCAGGACTGGCTGGACGCCGGGCGCGGCATGGGGCTGACGGTGCAGATCTTCCGCCTGCCCGCCATCTACGGCCCCGGCCGGTCGCCGCTGGATCGCCTGCGCGACGGCACCGCGCGGCTGGTGAAGAAGCCCGGACAGGTGTTCAACCGCATCCATGTCGCGGACGCGGTCTCAGCCTTCTTCGCCTCGATGGCTCGCCCGCATCCGGGCCGCGCCTACACCCTGGCCGACGACGAACCGGCCCGGGCGGACGTGGTGATGGCGGGGGCAGCGACACGGCTGAACCTGCCCCTACCGCCCGAGGTGGCGCTGGACGACCCGTCCGTGTCGGATGCCATGCGCCGCTTCTACAACGACAACAAACGCCTCTCGAACGCCCGCGCCAAGGCCGAGCTGGGTTGGCGGCCGAAATACCCGACCTGGCGCGAGGGCTTAGACGCGCTCATTTCCTCGTCATCCCGGCCGTAGCGGAGCGGAGAGCCGGGACCGCCAAAGACGCCCGCGCTTCCTGCGGTCCCGGATAGCCCTGACGGGCTTCCGGGATGACGATGAAAGGCGGGGGCGCTCAAGCCTCGAGGCCCCGCGGGCCGAGCGCTAGCGCCTTTTCGCGCTTAGAAAGGCAGCAGATTCCGCTGGCGGCTGTAGCTCATGGTGCCGACGTTGGCGCCCAGGCGCAGGCCGACGCCGGTGCGGATGGGGGCCAGGACGATGCCGTCGGCGCGCTGATAGTTCACGCCCAGACCGGCCACCAGATAGGCCGAGCCCTCGACGCCGGGGTAGCGGCGATAGAGCATGTCGGGGTGATAGAGGCCGTAGACCAGGGTGAAGACCCGGCTGGCGTTGCCGCCGACGTCCCAGCCGATCGAGATGCCCTGCCAGAAGACTTCCTGCGAGGCCGACAGGTCCTTCATGTGCAAGGCGCCGCGACCATAACGCAGGCCCACGGCGGCCGCTCCGGCGGCTTCCTCGCCGGCGATATAGGCGGTCGGGCGGTCGCCCTGTTCGGCGAAGATGCGCTCGAGGGCCGAGCCCATGGCCTCAGCGGCGATGCCCATCTCGCGCGACCCGGCGGCGACCAGTTCCTCGAAGGTATAGGCCTGGGCCGTCTGGTCCGAGGCGATCGGATAGTTGGGGTCGGTCGGCTGGCGCGTCGAGGCGCAGGCGCCGAGGCCCACGGGCAGGGCGCCGGCGGCGGCGAGACCAAGGCTGGAACGGATCAGTTGGCGGCGATGCATGTCGAGGCTCCTGACAGAGGACGGGTCGCCCATCGTCGCGGGCTTGACCTACCGTCCGTGTCTTTTGCGGCAGCCTTGGGGCTTTAAGGTTAACCGAACCTTGCTTGGCCGTATTCGACGCCGCCCAACCCGATCAAAGCTTCGTCAGAAGGGCTCAACAGCCCAACGGAAGAGGCAGACCCCAAAAAGAAAGAAACCGGAGCTTTCGCTCCGGCTTCTTGTCAGCTCCGCAGGACCGCGCCGGCCTTGGCGGCGGCAGCGACGACCTTGGTCGTCAGGGCCTCGATTTCGGCCTCGGTCAGGGTGGCGGCGCGCGGCTGGATCTCGACCTCGATGGCGACCGACTTCTGGCCCTCCGGCACGCCTTGGCCGCGATAGACGTCGAAGACGCGCACCTCGGCGATCAGGGCCTTGTCAGCGCCAGCGACGGCGCGGGTCAGGTCGCCCACAGCCTTGGCCTCATCCATCAGGAAGGCGAAGTCGCGCGACAGCGGCATCAGGTTCGGCAGGTCCGCCGCGCCCCTAGCCTTGCCGCCTTTTCCGCGCGGTTCCGGCACGGCGTCGAGGATGACCTCGAAGGCCAGCATGGGGCCGTCGGCGTCCAGGGCCTTGAGCACGCGGGGGTGCAGTTCGCCGAACTCGACGATGACGTTCTTGGGCCCCAGTTGCAGCCGGGCCGAACGGCCGGGATGCCACCAGCTCTGGTTCAAGCCTTGGGCCAGCTGCAGCGAAGCGACCGGCGCACCGATCTCCTCCAGCAGGGCGAACAGATCGCCCTTGAGGCCGAACAGGGCGTCTTCTCCCGCACCGCCCCAATGACGGTCGGGATGGGGGGCGACCAGACCGCTGATGGCCGTGCGCTGACCGTTCGGCTGATCGTTCAGATAGATTGGGCCGACCTCGAACAGGGCCGCGTCGGCGTGGCCGCGCGCGGCGTTGCGGGCCGCCGCCTGGATCAGGTTGGGCAGGATCGACGGTCGCATGCAATCGAGGTCGGCAGCGATGGGGTTTTCCAGCACCAGACGCTCATCGCCGCCCCCGAACAGGACAGCGGTCGACTGCTTGGTGAAGGACCAGGTCACGGCCTCGGCGTAGCCCAGGGCCGCCAGGGCGCGACGCGCGACGCGGACGCGAGCCTGACGCGGGCTGAGCACGCCGCGTGCGTTGCGGGCGACCTCGGGCAGGGGCGTGTTAGGCAGGGCGTCGAAGCCCTCGATACGGGCGACTTCTTCCACCAGATCAGCTGGCCCTTCGACGTCGCGACGCCAGGACGGCGGGGTGACGGTCCAGGGCTCGACCTGATCGGCGCCGCCGGCGGTGATCAGGAAGCCCAGCTGACCCAGGATGGTGCCGATCCGGTCGTCGCTCAGTTCCATGCCGGTCAGGCGCTTCACATGGGCCGGGTCGAAGGCGAAGGGCGCCGGGCTGGCGGGCGGTTCACCCACGAAGATGATCTCGGACGGCTCGCCGCCGCACAGGTCGAGGATCAGGCGCGTGGCCAGCTCCAGACCCGGCGTGACCGAGACCGGGTCGACGCCGCGCGCGAAGCGGTACTGGGCGTCGGAATGGATGCCCAGGGTGCGGCCCGTCTGGGCGATGACGATGGGCTCGAACCAGGCGCTTTCGAGGAAGACGTCGGTCGTGGTCTCGTCGCAGCCGGTGCTTTCGCCGCCCATGACGCCGCCCAGGCCGATGGGGCGCTCGCCCGCAGCATCAGCGATGACGCAGTCGGTCTGCGCGACGCTGTAGGTCTTGCCGTCCAGAGCGATCAGGTGCTCGGGCTCGCCGGTTTCCGCCGAGGTCAGCCCGGCGCGCACGACGATCTCGCTCCCCGACAGCTTGGCCATGTCATAGACGTGCAGGGGCCGGGCGCGGTCATAGGCGATCAGGTTGGTGACATCGACCAGGCGGTTGATCGAGCGCAGGCCGATGGCTGTCAGGCGCTTTTGCAGCCAGGCCGGCGACGGGCCGTTCTTGACGCCGCGAATGACGCGACCGGCGAAGACCGGGCACATCTCCGGCGCGTCCAGCCGCACCGAGATCGGCGAGGGAAAGGCGCCGCGCACCACGGCGATGTCGAAATGCTTCAGCGTCCCGGCGCTGGCGGCGGCCAGGTCGCGGGCGATGCCGGCCACGCCCAGCCAGTCGGGGCGGTTCGGCGTCACTTCAAAGTCGATGACCGGCTCGGCGCCGAACAGACCGGCGACCGGGGTCCCGACCGGGATCTCCGGCGGCAGCTCCTGAATGCCGTCGCTTTCGTCGGCCAGCTCCAGCTCCGAGGCCGAGCACAGCATGCCGTGCGAGACGACGCCGCGCACCGGCTTCTCGACCAGGGTCACGCCCAGGCCGGGCACATAGGCGCCGATGGGGGCGTAGATGGTGGTCAGGCCCGCACGCGCGTTCGGTGCGCCGCAGACGATCTCCTTGAGGCCGTCCACGGTCTCGACCTGACAGACCTGCAGGCGGTCGGCGTCGGGGTGCCGCGCGGTCGAGATGATCCTGGCCACAGTGAAGGGCACCAGGACGGCGACGGGGTCCTGGACCTCCTCTACCTCCAGACCGGCCATGGTCATCGCCTCGGCGATCTGATGGACGTCGGCCTCGGTCTCGAGGTGATCTTTCAACCAGGAAAGCGTGAACTTCATGCGGGCGCTCCGCCCAGGGCCGAGACCATGGTTTCAATGAAGGCGGCTGAGCCGGTGAAGCCGACCCCCAGGAAACGGCAATTGATGAACTGGCAGTTCTTAAAGGGAATAGGACCCGTGACCCGTTGCGCACCTTGCGGCGCCAGCATCAGGTTGCGTGGATCGCCATGGGCTTCGCCCATATTGCAGCCGTCGAAGTTGCAGCCTTCGACAGCCAACAGCACTGCCGGCCCCTCTATAAGGCAGTCGATGAAGGTGCGGTTCTCAATGGCGAACACGCCGGTGCGGCTGGTCTCCATGAACAGTTGCGGCAACCAGACGCTGACTTTTTTGTACTCCGGGCCGGGGCCGAGCAGTTCGAGCGTAATGGGGGCGGTTTGGGTGTCAGTCATGTCTTGAGCTCGAGAAATCAGCTGAGGCCGCTGGCCGGATTGGGCGCGGCGAAGACGGAGAAGCCGTAGTGCGCCAGCCAGCGCGTATCGGCCTCGAACATGGGGCGCAGGTCGGAGACGCCGTATTTCAGCATGGCCAGGCGGTCGACGCCCATGCCGAAGGCAAAGCCCTGGTACTCGTCCGGGTCGATGCCGCAGTTACGCAGCACGTTCGGGTGAACCATGCCACAGCCGAGGATCTCCAGCCAGTCGTCGCCCTCGTTCAGCGTCAGCTTGCCGCCCGAGCGGTCGCAGCGAATGTCCATCTCCGCCGAGGGCTCGGTGAAGGGAAAGTGGTGCGGGCGGAAGCGAGCATTGACATCGTCCAGCTCGAAGAAGCGGGCGATGAAGGTTTCCAGCGTCGTCTTCAGATGACCCATGTGGATGTCGCGGTCGATCACCAGCCCCTCGATCTGATGGAACATCGGCGTGTGGGTGGCGTCGGAATCCTTACGGAAGGTGCGGCCCGGGGCGATGATGCGGATCGGCGGCTTCTGCGACATCATGGTGCGCACCTGCACCGGGCTGGTGTGGGTGCGCAGCACCTTGCGCTCGCCCGTTTCCGGGTCGGGCTTGAGGAAGAAGGTGTCGTGCATTTCCCGGGCCGGGTGCTTGGGCGGGAAGTTCAGGGCGGTGAAGTTGTGGAAATCGTCCTCGATGTCCGGGCCCTCGGCCACGGCGAAGCCCATCTCGGCGAACAGGGCGATCATCTCGTCCATGACCTGCATGGTCGGATGCACCCCGCCCTTGCGGCGCGGGCGGCTGGGCAGGGTCAGATCGACGCGCTCGGCCAGCAGCCGCGCGTCCAGCTCGGCGGCCTCCAGCTCGGCCTTCTTGGCGGCGATGGCGGCGGTCACGCGGTCGCGCAGACCGTTGATGATCGGCCCTTGCTCGCGGCGTTCATCGGGGCTGAGCGCGCCCATGCCTTTCAGCAGGGCGGAGACGGCCCCCGTCTTGCCGAGGGCGGCGACGCGCACCTCTTCGATCGCAGCGACGCTTTCGGCCGCTCCGATGGCGTTGATCAGGTCGAGTTCTAGCTGGGCGAGATCGGTCATGATCCGCAGCGTCTAGCCCGACACGGCCGTCACGCAAAGCCTTCAGCGTCGATCAGGTCTAGTCCGCGAGGACGAAAGTGACCTTCATGTTGACCCGGTATTCGGCGATCTGGCCGTCCCGGACCACGACCTTCTGATCCTGGACCCAAGCCCCCTCGACATGGCGCAGGGTCTTGTCGGCGCGGGCGATGCCCTGGGCGACAGCGTCGTCGAAGCTGACTGTCGAGGATGAAGTGATTTCGGTGACGCGAGCGACGGACATCAGCAAAGCCTCCTGAACCGCCAGTGTCGCCAGTCGACCCGGCTGTCGCACTCCAACGCCCGACCCGGCCAAAAGGTCAGCTTGGCCATGAAAAACGCCCGCCCCGGCGACCGGGACGGGCGTTTTTGTTTTGACGCTAGCGCTCGGCTCGCGGAGCCGAGCGGCTTGAGCACGCCTGTGTCGTAAGACTTAGGCGGCCAGAGCGGCGCGGACCTTGTCAGCGATGGCCTTAAAGCTGGCTTCGTCGGCGGCGATCGTCGACAGGACCTTACGGTCGAGCACGATGCCGGCCTTGTCCAGGCCGTGGATGAACTGCGAGTAGGTGAAGCCTTCCAGACGGGCGGCGGCGTTGATGCGCTGAATCCACAGGGCGCGGAACGAACGCTTCTTGTTGCGACGGTCGCGGTAGGCGTACTGGCCGGCGCGATCGACGGCGGCCTTGGCCGTACGGATGGTGTTCTTGCGGCGGCCGTAGAAGCCCTTGGCCTGCTTAAGAACCTTCTTGTGTTTGGCGTGGGACGTTACGCCCCGTTTGACGCGAGCCATGTGTCGCTATCCTTTCAAATTCTTACGTAGAGATCAGATCGAAACGCGCGCGCCGATCAGGCGTACGGCATGTAGGATTTGATCTTCTTGGCGTCGGCGTCGGCCATGACCGAGGTGCCGCGGTTCTGGCGGATGTACTTGGAGTTGTGGCTGATCAAGCGGTGACGCTTGCCCGCAACGCCGGCCTTCACCTTGCCAGTGGCCGTGAATTTGAAGCGCTTCTTGGCGCCAGACTTCGTCTTCAGTTTCGGCATTTTCACTCTCTCTTTTTAGTGGGCTATCGCTCTTCGAGCTGCTTGAGCCCGGAGTGCGAAGCTGAAACGAACGGCCCAGGCATGCCTGTTAGCCCGGCTGTTCGGTCGCGAAGAGGCGGCTTCTACGCCGAACCCCGACGCGAGGCAAGCGGAGTCACGGCGTCGGCGCCGGCGTCGACGGGCCGACCGGATTATGGGCCTCCAGGAAGCGCACCGTTTCACGCAACATCTGCAGACGCGTGTCGGCGCGCGACAGCCAGTGGTCCTCGCCCGGCAGTTCGACCATCTCCACCGGCTTGCCGGCGCGCCGCAAGGCCGCAGCCATGAGGCGGCTTTGCTCGATCGGGACGATAGTGTCGTCCTTGCCGTGGATCAGCAACAAGGGACTGTCGACCTGGTCGGCCAGCAGGGCGGGCGACAGGGCATCCAGCGCCCGATCATTGTACCGCGCGGCGCCCATGAAGCGATTCCAGTAGCGGATGGTCTGGTTATTCTGCTCGCCCAGCCGCCAGGCCTCCTGCTTGACCATGCGCCGTAGATCCGAGACCCCGTTGACGGACACGCCGCAGCGATAGACCGACTTATCGAGCGTCAGCCCCGCCATGGCCGCATAGCCGCCGTAGCTGCCGCCGACGATGCAGACGCGGGCAGGGTCGATGATCCCCTCACCGGCCAGCCAGCGGACGCCGTCGGACAGGTCGGTCTGCATCTTGCGCCCCCATTCGCCATAGCCGGCCTCGAGGAAGGCACGCCCGTATCCGGTGGAGCCCCGGAAGTTGGCTTGCAGCACTGCATAGCCGCGCGACGCCAGGGCCTGAGCCCACCAGTCGAAACCGGCGACGTCCCGCGACGCCGGTCCGCCGTGGGCCAGAACCACCAGAGGCAGGTTCGCAGGCGTCTCCATGCCTGGCGGCAGGGTCAGATAACCATCGATCTCCAGCCCGTCCGCCGCCGCATAGCGGATCGGGCGGACGACGCCGACCTGTTCGGTGGGGATGGTCGGATAGGCGACGCCGACCACATCGGCGACGCCGGTGTTAAAGTCGACAAGGCGATAGAGGCCGGATTCTCCGGTGTCGATAAAGACAAGAACCTGCTTCAGGCTGTCGCTCCACGACACAAGGCGCGGCCTCTTGCCTGGAAACGCCCGCTCGATGGCGCTCCAGCGCCGTACCGCCGTGGGTTCGCTGAACTCATAACGAACGCCATCCTCTTCCGTGCGCCCGGCTCCAATCAGCAGGCGGCTTTCCGGGTGATGGACCAGGAAGTCAGGGTGATGCTCGAACGGCAGACGTATCCATTCGCCGGTGTCCACATTGACCTCGAACAGCAAGAAGCCGTCCTCCGATTCAGCCTCTGCGGACGCCAGGTCTGGCCGCTCTGCGCTGACGACGATCGTGCGTGGGCTCCGCCCCATGCCGATGATCGTGGGGGTATCGACCAAGGCGTCCACCGCCCAGGTTTCACGGAAGCCTCGCCCGTTCGGCAGGTGCAGGGACCACCGCCCGCTGCGCTCGAGGTACTCGGCGATGGCGATCACCTCGCCATCGGCGTCCAGCACATAGTCGTCCGTGTCCCGATCCATGGACTCTATGGATCGGCCCCGGCCGGTCTCCAGATTGATCCTGTGCAGATTGATCTGTCCGTTGATGACGTTGACGCCCCGCGTGAAGAGGGCCTCCCCCTGCGCGGTCCTGCGCACCGAGGCGGGGCCATAGAGCGTCGCCAGCACGTCGGGCGTCTGCCTGAGAACCTGGACGACGCTTTTCGTCTCCAGGTCGAGGATCATGCCGTAGAACAATTCTGTACGGGGGACGCCGAGATCATGAATGCTCTGCGTCTGGGAGGTGACGATCAGGACCCGCCCCTCGCCGATCCAGCTCAGGTCGCGCACCTTGGCGTCGCCGATCGAAGCCGCGAAAATATGCTGTCCCGTAGCGATCCGGGTGACGGCGAGCGCCCGGGTTTCATTGACGACTTCAATCCGCGCGATCAGTTCGCCGCTCGGCGACAGCGTCATGGAGTCGATGGCTGGAACGGCGCCATAGGCCTCTATCGGAGGCGTCTGCGCCCTGACCGCGCTTGTCGACAGGCTGACGACTGCGAAAACGAAAAGCGCAATCGCCGCCGTGCGTGAACCCAACATTTTGCGCGCTCCCCCGAACCGCCAAGATTAAAATCAGCGGTATCCGAGAAGCGCCTCGCGCGCCAGTTGAGACCAGAAAAAAGCCCCGACCTTTCGGCCGGGGCTTTTCTGATAGGCGGGGGATCGCGCTTAGCGCGGCGCCAGGATCATGATCATCTGGCGGCCTTCCATACGCGGGGCGTATTCGACCTTGGCGACCTCGTCGAAGTCGGCCTGGACCTTGTTGAGCAGTTTCATGCCCAGTTCCGGGTGCGCCATTTCACGACCGCGGAAGCGTAGGGTCACCTTGACCTTGTCGCCCTCCTCGAAGAAACGGTGCATCGACTTGGCCTTGACCTCATAGTCATGGGTGTCGATGTTCGGACGGAGCTTGATTTCCTTGAGCTCGACGACCTTCTGGCGCTTGCGCGCCTCGGCCTTCTTCTTTTGCTCCTGGAAACGATGCTTGCCGTAATCCAGGATCTTGCAGACCGGCGTCTCTGCGTTGCCGACGATCTGGACCAGATCCAGACCGGCCTCTTCGGCCGCTTCCAGCGCGGAAGACAGCGGCATGACGCCCTGTTTCTCGCCGTGTTGGTCGATCAGCAGCACGCGTGTAGCGCGGATTTCCTGGTTGATGGGCGGCCCGTCTTTGACGGGCGGCGCTTGCATGGGACGGCGAATGGGCGTCGTTTCCTTATGTGGTCAGAAGAGCAGGCGATAATCTCGCAGGGATCAGCGCGCGACGAGGGGCGGCGTTCCCGGCGGCGGGAATATGACGGCTGAAGCCCTGAAATTCAAGGCTGGTCGGGGTTTGAGGCGTCGATGTAGGCGTCGTGCAGCGCCAGCACCCCTTCCTGGACGTGATCGACCGTCAACGCCTCAATGGGTTTGAACTCTCCTCGGACAGGGCTGGAGGCCAGCACCCAGCCCTTCTCCCCCCACGGAGCCTTATGCCACCACTCGCTGGGCCCAAAGAGGCCCAGGGTCGGGGTTCCCGTCGCCGCCGCCACATGCATCAGACCCGAGTCGTTGCCGACAAACAGGGCTGCCCCAGCGATCACCGCCGCCGAGGCCAGGATGTCGCTTCGTCCGACACAGTCGATCCCGCGCTCGCCCGCCGCCGCCAGGGCGGGGGCCGCCGCCGGGTGGTCGCCCGGTCCGCCGACCAGCATGAAGCGCCATCCGTCAAAGCGCGGTTCTGCCTTGAGCCGCTCCACCAGTTCCGCCCAGCGATTCGCAGGCCAGCTACGGTCCGCTGCCGTCGAAATGGGCGCCATGGCCAGGATGGGTGCCCGATCGTCGCCGATGATCGCCGCGGCCTCGGCGCGGGCTTGAGCATCGAGGAAGATCTCGGGCTCCATGACGCCGTCGGCCTTCATCATGCGCGAGAAGGTTTCGACCTTGGCCAGGCCTGTTTCCCAGGAGCGGTTGTAGATGCGACGTTCCCCCGCCCTTAGCAGATAAGCTAGGCCCGATCCGCGCACATCAACCACCATGGCCCACCGCGTGCCCACCGTCGCCCGCCACAGGGCGCGCCAGTGACCCGCCGCCTTCTGCTTGCGCCAGGAGATGACCTTAACAACGCCGGGCGCAGCGCGGAACAGGGCCGCCGCCGTCGGGCCGCAGGCCACGGTGATCTCCGCCCCCGGCGCTTGGCGCCCGATCTCGCGGATCGCGCCCGAGGACATGACGCAGTCGCCGATCCGGTCGGAGGTGACGAACAGGACCTGGGGCGCGCCGCTCACGCCGAGGCGTCCGAAGGCTGCCCAATGAAGGCGTCATGCAGGCCGACCGTCGCGGCGAAGACGGCCGCGACGGTCAGGTCCTCGATCGGAGCGAACTGGCCGCGCGTTTCATTGGAGGCGACGGTGCGGGTCTTCGGACCGCGCGGGCCGTAGAGCCACCATTCGGTCGGCCCGAACAGGCCCAGCGTCGGCGTTCCCGCGGCGGCGGCCACATGCATCAGGCCGGAGTCGTTGCCGACGAAGAGCGCCGAACGGCTGATGGCCGCAGCCGAGGCCAAGATGTCGCCCTTGCCGACAAAGTCGATCCCGCGTTCACCCGCCGCCGCCAGGGCCGGCGTAGCCGGCGGATGGTCGCCAGGACCGCCGATCAGCATGAAACGCCAACCGTCGAAACGCGGCTCGGCCTTCAGCTTTTCAACCAGGGCCGCCCAGCGCTCGGCGGGCCAGCTCTTGCCCTTCTGGTGGGCGATGGGGGCCAGGGCGAGGATCGGCCCCGGTCCGGCGCCGTCCGCCAGCTGCGGGTCGATGACGGCGGCGGCCTCGGCGCGGGCGCGGTCGTCGATATAGAGTTCAGGCTCCAGCGCGTGCGGAGCCCCCATCAGGCGCGACACCACCTCGACCTTGGGGACGCCCGTCTCCCAGCCGCGATTATAGATGCGCCGCGTCCCCGCGCGGATCAGCCAGCCCACGGCCGAACCGCGCGTGTCGATGACCACGTCCCAGGGCTGCTTCACCACTTCGCCCCACAGACGAAACCAGTGCGAGGCCCACTTCCCCTTGTTGACGACGATGATCCGCTCGACGCCAGGGGCGGCGCGGAAGAAGGGCGCGGGCGGTCCGCCGGCGGCGACGGTAATCCGGGCACCGGGCCATTGCCGGTTGATCTCGCGCACCACGCCCGAGGCGATGACGCTGTCGCCGATGCGGTTGGGGCTGACGAACAGCACCCGGGGCCCGGACGCGGGTGCTTTCTGATTGTCGGACACGCGGATCAGCCTTCACTTCCTTGAGGTTTTTTCGTTACCAGTCCGGGGAGCGATGCGCGAGAGGAAGCCATGACCGATACCCAGATCCTGAACCGTCCCGACGGCGAGACCCTGGCCTTCAAGGCGGTCGCGGGCGACGGGACGACGGTCATCTGGGTCGGCGGCTTCCGCTCGGACATGGAGGGGACCAAGGCGCTGGCGCTTGAGCAGACGGCGCGCGAGCGCGGCTGGTCGTTCGTCCGCTACGACCATTTCGCCCACGGCCAGTCGTCCGGCGACTGGAGACAGGCCACCATCGGTCGCTGGCGCGAGGACGCGGTCGCCCTGGTCGACAGCCTCGAAGGCCCGGTGATCCCGGTCGGCTCGTCGATGGGGGGCTGGGTCGCCCTGCTGGCGACCCTGGCGCGGCCTGAGCGGATCAAGGGCGTGGTCCTGGTCAATCCGGCCCAGGACTTCACCGAAAAACTGATGTGGCCCGGCCTGGCCGACCACGAGCGTCAGGCCATCCTGCGCGAGGGCGAGACGGTCATCACCGAAGAGGGCCTGGGGTCCTACGTCCTGACCCGGCGGATGTTCGAGGAGGCGCGCGACTGGCTGCTGCTGGACGGGATCATTGACATCAAGGCGCCGATCCATGTGCTGCAAGGGCGCGCCGACGACGTGGTGCCGTGGCGTCATCAGGTCGAACTGGTCGAGCGCCTGACCGGCGGTGATGTGCGCCTGGACCTGATCGAGGGCGGCGACCACCGGCTGTCGACGCCGCGCGATCTGGAGCGCCTGGTCGAAGCAGTCGAGGCGATGCGGGGCTGATCGCTTGCGTCTTTCCTCCCCATTTCGTGGGGAGGTGGCGCGGACGCGAAGCGGACGTGACGGAGGGGGCGACCCACCGGCCGATGTCAGTGTCGCCCCCTCCACCACTGCGTGGTCCCCCTCCCCACAAAGTGGGGAGGAAAGGCTCAGACCGTCACAGAATAAACCGGCTCAGGTCGATGTTCTTGGCCAGCTCGCCGACCTTTTCCCGCACCTTGTCGCCATCGAAGGTCAAGGTCTGGCCGGATAGGTCCGAGGCCTTGAAGCTGGTCTCCTCCAGAACCCGTTCCAGCACGGTCTGAAGCCGGCGCGCGCCGATGTTCTCGACGGTGTTGTTGGCGGCCACGGCGGCGTCGGCCATGGCCTCGACTGCATCATCCGTGAAGACCAGGGTGACGCCTTCCGTCTCCAACAGGGCCTGGTTCTGACGGATCAGATTGGCCTCGGGCTCGGTCAGGATGCGCTTGAAGTCGTCGCGGGTCAGGGCCTTCAACTCGACCCGGATCGGCAGGCGCCCTTGCAGTTCCGGCAGCAGGTCACTGGGCTTGGCGACGTGGAAGGCGCCCGAGGCGATGAACAGGACGTGGTCCGTCTTCACCGGCCCGTACTTGGTCGAAACGGTCGTGCCCTCGATCAGGGGCAGCAGGTCGCGCTGCACGCCTTCACGTGAAACATCGGCCCCGGAGGCGCCCTGACGCGCCGCCACCTTGTCGATCTCGTCGAGGAAGACGATGCCCTCGTTTTCGGCCAGCAGCAAAGCTTCCTTGGTCAGGCTTTCCTGATCGAGCAGCTTGTCGCTTTCCTCGGTGGTCAGCGGAGCCATGGCCTCCGCCACGGTCAGCTTGACCGTCTTGGTGCGCCCGCCGCCCATCTTGCCCAGCAGGTCCGACAGGTTCAGCAGGCCGACGTTGCCGCCCCCGCCGCCCATGTCCAGCCCCTGCAAGGGCGAGGTCGTGTCGGCCAGGGCGATCTCGATCTCCTTGTCGTCCAGTTCCCCGGCGCGCAGCTTCTTCCTGAAGGCCTCGCGCGTCGCGGGCTGCGAGCCCGGCCCCACCAGGGCGTCCAGAATGCGCTCCTCGGCCGCGCCCTCAGCCCGCGCCTTGACGCCCGAGCGGCGCTTGTCGCGCACCATGACCAGAGCGCTCTCGACCAGGTCGCGCATGATCTGATCCACGTCGCGACCAACATAGCCGACCTCGGTGAACTTGGTCGCCTCGACCTTGAGGAAGGGCGAGCCCGCCAGCTTGGCGAGACGCCGGGCGATCTCGGTCTTGCCGACCCCCGTGGGGCCGATCATCAGGATGTTCTTGGGCGTGACCTCGTCGCGCAGATCCTCAGGCACGCGCTTGCGGCGCCAGCGGTTGCGCAAGGCCACGGCCACGGCGCGTTTGGCGTCGTCCTGGCCGACGATGTAGCGGTCCAGTTCGGAGACGATTTCGCGGGGAGACAGGTCGGTCATGGTTTTAGTGCCGAGTGACGAGTGATGAGTGGCGAGAAAGGGAGGAAGGCAGGCGAAGCGGTAGAACGGCAGGCGCTGCGGCGAAACCCGGACGGTCTCGCCACTCGTCACTCGCCACTCGCCACTCCCAATGCCTCCACGGTCAGGTTCCCATTGGTATAGACGCAGATCTCGGCGGCGATCTTCATCGCCTTGCGAGCGATCTGTTCGGCGTCCAACCCGCTGTCTTCGTCGATCAAAGCGCGGGCGGCAGCGAGGGCGTAGTTGCCGCCGGAGCCCACGGCGGCCACGCCGTATTCCGGCTCCAGCACGTCGCCGACCCCCGTCACCGTCAGGATGGTGTCCTTGTCGGCGACCAGCAGCATGGCCTCCAGTCGGCGCAGATAGCGGTCGGTCCGCCAGTCCTTGGCCAGTTCAACGCAGGCGCGGGCCAACTGGTCGGGATACTGCTCCAGCTTGGCTTCCAGCCGCTCGATCAGGGTCAGGGCGTCGGCCGTGGCCCCGGCGAAACCGGCCAGAACCTTGCCGCCGGCCAGGGTGCGCACCTTGCGCGCCGCGCCCTTGACGATGGTCGGTCCCATCGAGACCTGGCCGTCGCCGGCGATCACGGTGCGGCCGTTCTTGCGCACCGCCAGGATGGTGGTGCCGTGCCAGTCGGGGAAGCTGGAAGTCTGGGTCATGGCGATCAGATGGCGAGGATTGCGCCCTCTCGCAAGACGCCGCCGCGCCGCAGCCGCTGGCGGTTTGTTAACCTCGTCCATGACAAGGGACGCTTCACCTAGAGTTGCGTCGCCTCCAGTTCGAGTTCCGTCTTGCCCCTGCACCGCGTCATCTATGTCAGCGACGCCGTCGGCGCCGCTGGGACCAGCCTGTTGGCCATCGCCGAAATCCTGGGCGTTTCCGAACGCAATAATCGTCGAGACCATCTGACGGGGGTGCTGCTGGGCCACAACGGCCGCTTCCTTCAGGCGATCGAGGGCGCGCGGACGGATGTCGATCGCCTGATGGACCGCCTGCGACGCGACCCTCGCCACGTCAATCTTCGCCTGCTGTCCGACCAGCCGATCGCCGCGCGTATGTTCGGCCACTGGGCCATGGGCCACGCCACGGCCGCGCCGGCCATGCTGGCCCTGCTGAACGATGAAGACCTGTCCGCCATCAGCCCGGCCAAGGCCGAAGCCGTCCTGGCCGCAGCGGCCAGGCGCCTGTCGGAACCGGCCTGATCCATGGCGACACGGGCTGACGTTGGCCTGACGACACGCTAGATGTCGGAGGGTGAACACGCCCTCCCCCCTCCCCCCCGTCCGCTTCTCCGACGAGGAAGTCGACCGCTACGCGCGTCAACTGGTGCTGTCCGAGATCGGCGGCCCCGGCCAGCAGGCCTTGAAGCGCGCGCGGGTGCTGATCGTCGGCCTGGGCGGGGTTGGGGCGCCCGCCGCCCTCTATCTGGCCGCCGCCGGGGTCGGGACCCTGGGCCTGATCGACCATGACAGGATCGCCCTGTCCAACCTGCAACGACAGATCATCTTCACCACCGCCGACGCCGATCGGCCCAAGGTCGAGGCAGGGGCCGACCATCTGGCCGCGCTCAATCCCCATGTCGCCGTCCAGCCCTTCGTCGAGCGGCTGACGCCGGCCAACGCCCCCGGCATTATCGAGCGCTTCGACCTGGTGCTGGACGGCACCGACGATTTCGAGACGCGCTTCGCCGTCAACGCCGCCTGCGTCGCGAAGGGCGTGCCGCTGGTGTCCGGGGCGCTGGGTCGTTGGAACGGTCAGGTCGGGGTCTTCACCGGCCAGCCCTGCTATCAATGCCTGGTGCCCGAAACCCCGCCCGACGCCGAGACCTGCGCCCGCGTCGGCGTCGTCGGCGCCCTGGCCGGCGTCATCGGCGCGATGGCGGCGCTGGAGGCGATCAAACTGATCACCGGGGCCGGCGAACCCCTGACCGCCCGCCTCATGCTCTACGACGGCCTGGCCGGAACCAGCCGGGTAGTGAAGATCGCCGCCGACCCGGCCTGTCCCGTCTGCGGATAGCTCCCGCCTAGAGCATGGCCGGGATGACGCGGTCGGGCGGACGGTGGCCGTTCTGGTAGGTCATGATGTTGGCGATGACGCGGTCGCCCATGTCCTGACGGGCCTCGATGGTGGCCGAGCCGAGGTGGGGCAGCAGGACGACGTTGGCGCGGCCCATCAGACCCGGATGCACCGCCGGTTCGTGCTCGAACACGTCTAGGCCGACGCCGAACAGGGCGCGGCGATCCAGGGCCTCGACCAGGGCCGCCTCGTCGATCAGTTCGCCGCGCGCGGTGTTGACGACGATGGCGTGGGGCTGCAGCCGGGCGATGCGTTCCGCGGACAAGAGGTGATGCGTGTCCCTGGTGGCCGGGCAGTTCAGCGAGATAACGTCCATCCGCGCCAGCATCTGATCCAGATCGTCCCACCAGGTAGCCCCCAGTTCCTCGGCGATCATGTCCGAGACGGGTTTGCGGTTGTGATAGTGGACCTGCATCCCAAAGGCCTTGGCGCGGCGGGCCAGGGCCTGGCCGATGCGGCCCATGCCGACGATGCCCAGCCGCTTGCCCCACAGCTTGCGCCCGCACATCCAGGTTGGGCTCCAGCCCTCGAACTGACCGGCGGCGACGACATTGGCGCCTTCGACGATGCGGCGGCTGACCCCCAGGATCAGGCTCATGGTCAGGTCGGCCGTGTCCTCGGTCAGAACGCCCGGCGTATTGGTGACGATGATCCCGCGGCCCACGGCGGCGTCGATGTCGATATGGTCCACGCCCGCGCCGAAGTTGGCGATCATCTTCAGCTGATCGCCCGCCCCCGCGATCAAGTCGGCGTCCAGATGGTCGGTGATGGTCGGGATCAGGACCTCGGCGCGCTGCAGGGCGGCGGCCAGGTCGTCACGCGACATGGGCTTGTCGGTCAGGTTCAGCTCGGCGTCGAACAGTTCGCGCAGACGTATTTCCACCGCGTCCGGCAGGCGTCTGGTTAATACGACCTTAAGCTTGCGAGCGGACATAGGGAGCCTGGGTTTCGACGGGCAAAAGCGCCCGTACGGGACGTGTCGATCCGGTGTCTAGCAAAGCTGTGGTCAGGTTCAAAAGTTTCCGGCGTATCGCCGTCATCGCCGCCGTCCTCGGAGCGGGCGTCTTCGCGGGCGCCGGCGCCCTCATGCCTGACGGGCGGCCGACGCCGACCGGCCTGGACGTACCGCGCTGGGTCACGCTGAAATCCTCTCAGGTTCGCGCCCGCCAGGGGCCGGGCCTCGACTACCAGATCCTGTGGGAGTACCGCGCCGCGGGCCTGCCCGTGCAAGTGATCGCCGAGACCAGGGAATGGCGCAAGATCTGCGACCCGGACGGCTCGGTCGCCTGGATTCACCGCACCGTGGCCTCAGGCCGTCGCAGCGTGTTCAACCGCTCGGCCGAAGAGATCATGATCCATTCGGGCCGCTCCGCCACCTCCTCGGTGCGGGCCCGCCTGTCGCCGCGCTCCATCGTCTCACTGGATGAATGCGAAGAGGGCTGGTGCCGGGTGCGGGCGCGCAAGATCCGCGGCTGGGTGCCCGAGCGCGCCGTGTTCGGAACCCAGCAACGCGCCCTTTGCAACGCCGCCCGGCCCGCCGGCGCGGGGCGCAGCTAGAGCGAAATCGGTCTGGACGCGCTGGCGTCTAGGCTCAGATATTCGCGCCAACATCATACCTGGAGGCTGACCGAGCGGTCAGGTTCCAGAGTTCACAACAGTTGAGCGGGCGCGCCGGGTCGTGTAACCCGCCCGCAACACTACCGGAGCGTCAGCCTTGAGCCAGTCCCAATATCCGTCGTCGTTCGATCATGAAGGCCTGCTGGCCTCGGGCCGTGGCGAACTGTTCGGTCCGGGCAACGCCCAGCTTCCGGCCCCGCCGATGCTGATGTTCGACCGCATCACGACCATCACCGCCGACGGCGGCGACTACGGCAAGGGCTATGTCGAGGCGGAACTCGACATCAACCCGGACCTCTGGTTCTTCCAATGCCACTTCATCGGCGATCCGGTCATGCCGGGCTGCCTGGGCCTGGACGCCATGTGGCAGCTGGTCGGCTTCTACCTCGGCTGGATCGGCGGTCCCGGCAAGGGCCGGGCGCTCGGCGTGGGCGAGGTCAAGTTCACCGGCCAGGTGACGCCGGACGTCAAGAAGGTGGTCTACAAGGTCCACCTGAAGCGCGTCATCAACCGCAAGCTGGTCATGGGCATCGCCGACGGCGTGCTCGAGGCCGACGGCGAGGTCATCTACACCTGCGCCGACATGCGCGTCGGCCTGTTCGGCGGCGCGGCCGCGGTAGCGGCTGCGGACGCCTGACCCCATTTAACGCAGACCGCGGTTCACGCGGCGCCTGAAGACTGAATGATAGGAAACACCATGCGGCGTGTCGTCGTCACCGGATTGGGCATCGTCTCCTCCATCGGCACCGGCCAGGACGAGGTCACAGCCTCCCTGCGCGAAGCCAAGTCGGGCGTCCAGCACGCCGCCGACCACGCCAAGTACGGCTTCCGCTCACAGGTCTGGGCGCCGCCGTCGCTGGGCGTGACCGCCGAAGACTGGGCGCCGCTGGTGGACCGCCGCGCGGCGCGCTTCCTGGCCAACGGCACGGCCTGGGCGCACATCGCCTTCGAAGAAGCGCTGAAGGACAGCGGCCTGAGCGCCGACGAGATCAAGGACGAGCGCATCGGCCTGATCGTCGGCGAGGGCGGCCCCTCGACCCAGGTCATCCTGCAGGCGGCCCAGACCACCATCGAGAAGGGCTCGCCCAAGCGCGTCGGCCCCTTCGCCGTGCCCAAGGCCATGGCCAGCGGCCCGTCGGCGGTGCTGGCCACCTGGTTCCAGCTGAAGGGCATCAACTATTCGATCTCCTCGGCCTGCGCGACCTCGGCCCACTGCATCGGCGCGGCCGCCGAGCAGATCGCCTGGGGCAAGCAGGACGTGGTTTTCGCCGGTGGTTGCGAGGACATCGACTGGTCCATGTCGAACATGTTCGACGCCATGGGCGCCATGTCCTCCAACTTCAACGAGACGCCCGCCAAGGCCAGCCGCGCCTATGACAAGGACCGCGACGGCTTCGTCATCGCCGGCGGCGCGGGTATCGTTGTCCTGGAAGAATACGAACGCGCCGTGGCGCGCGGCGCGACCATCTACGCCGAAGTCACCGGCTACGCCGCCAACTCGGACGGCTACGACATGGTGGCTCCTTCCGGCGAGGGCGCTGAGCGCTGCATGAAGCTGGCCCTGGAGATGGCCGGCGATCCGCGCATCGACTACCTGAACCCGCACGGCACCTCGACGCCGGTCGGCGACTCCAAGGAGATGGGCGCGGTGCGCAACGTCTTCGGCGACGACCTGCCGATGATCTCCTCGACCAAGTCGCTGACGGGCCATTCCCTGGGCGCCGCTGGCGCGCAGGAAGCCATCTACTGCCTGTTGATGATGAAGCACGGCTTCGCCGCCGAGAGCGCCCACATCGAGAACCTCGATCCCGAGTTCGAGGGCATGCCAATCCTGCGTGAACGCCACGACGGCGAGCTGAAGCACGTCATGTCCAACTCGTTTGGGTTCGGCGGCACCAACGGCACCCTGATCCTGTCCAAGGTCT
>NZ_JACARP010000057.1:0-17250 GCF_013386595.1 Brevundimonas sp. P7753
CACCCCGACGCCCGCCGCCACGCCCGCCCTGACGAATTTGACGTTACGAGGCGACGATCGGCTGCTCATTTGCGTCCCTTGAAGCGGATACCCTGACGTCTAACGCCCGAACCTCCGCTTCAGATCAGGAACAGCCTAGGCCAGTGCGCCGTCGATGGCGGCGGCGACCGACGCGATGTCGCCCATGCCGTCGATCTCGGTCAGCTTGCCCTGGGCTTCATAGTAGGGAAGCAGCGGGGCGGTCTGGCGATTATAGACGGTCAGACGATCCTTGAAGGTTTCGGGATTGTCGTCTGCACGGCCCTGTTCGGCGAAGCGCTTGGCGATCCGGTCGGTCAGGGCCTGGTCGTCGACCTTGAGGCGGACGACGCGGTCGATCTGGGCGCCGCGCTTGGCCAGCATGGCGTCCAGAGCCTCGGCCTGGGCCACATTGCGCGGGAAGCCGTCGAAGATGGCGCCGCCGGCGGCCTCGGCCTCCGGCAGGCGGTCTTCGATCAGGGCGATGACGATCTCGTCGGTGACGAGGTCGCCGCGCGCCAGCACGTCCTTGACCTTGAGGCCCAGCTCCGAGCCGGAGGCGATCGCGGCGCGAAGCATGTCGCCGGTCGAGAGCTGGATCATGCCCCGCTCTTCAACCAGACGCTTGGCTTGCGTACCCTTGCCGGCCGCGGGCGGCCCGAACAGGATCAGATTCATCTTGCGGGCTCCCCTACCCGATTATCAGCGACGGGCGGGGGCGCTGCCGCCCCGACCGCCACGGCCACGCAACTTGGCCTTCTTGATCAGACCTTCGTACTGGTGCGCCAGCAGTTGGGACTGGATCTGGGCCACCGTGTCCATCGTCACCGACACGACGATCAGGATCGACGTACCGCCAAAGTAGAGGCTGTTGCCCATGCTGCTGACCAGGAACTCGGGCAGCAGGCAGACGGCGGTGATATAGGCGGCGCCGATCACCGTCAGGCGCGTCAGGACATAGTCCAGATACTCGGCCGTACGCTTGCCCGGACGGATGCCCGGCAGGAAGCCGCCGTACTTGCGCAGGTTCTCCGCCGTGTCCTCGGGGTTGAAGGTGATCGAGGTGTAGAAGAAGCAGAAGAAGACGATCAGGATCGCATACAGGATCATGAACAGCGGCTGGCCGTGCGTCAGCTGCGCCGTGACCAGCGGCAGCCAGCTCATCCACTCGGGCAGGTTGGCCTGGGCGGTAAAGGTGGCCACCGTTGTCGGCAGCATCAGCAGCGACGAGGCGAAGATGGCCGGAATGACGCCGGCGGTGTTGACCTTCAGCGGCAGGAAGGAGCGTTCGCCGCCCGTCATCCGGTTGCCTTCCTGGCGCTTCGGATACTGGATCAGAAGACGGCGCTGGGCGCGTTCCATGAAGACGATGAAGACGATGGTCGCCACAGCCAGGACGGCGATGAACAGCAGGGCGAAGACCGACATCTGACCCTGTTGGGCCAGGCCCAGCAGACGGGCCACGGTGGACGGCAGAACCGCCACGATGCCGGCGAAGATGATCAGCGAGATGCCGTTGCCGACGCCGCGCGCCGTCACCTGCTCACCCAGCCACATCAGGAACATGGTGCCGCCGGTCAGGGTCGTGACCGTCGAAATGATGAAGAAAATTCCAGGCTGGTCGATCAGACCGGCCTGTGCGTTCAGGCCTGCGGCGATGCCGAAGGACTGGGCCAGGGCCAGGAACACCGTCAGGTAACGGGTGTACTGGTTCAGCTGCTTGCGGCCGCTTTCGCCGCCTTCCTTCTTCAGCTTCTCCCAGGGCGGATACACCGCACCCATCAGCTGCACGATGATCGAGGCCGAGATGTACGGCATCACGTTCAACGCGAAGACGGCCATACGCTCGACCGCGCCGCCCGAGAACATGTTGAACATGTCCAGGATGCCGCGCTGGCCATCAGGGTTCTGGAAGAAGGCCAGGAAGGCCTCGGAATTAATGCCCGGAATCGGAACATAGGTGCCGATCCGATAGACCAGCAGCGCGCCCAGCGTGAACAGCAGGCGTTTGTGCAGCTCGGTCGCTTTCGCGAACGAGCCCATGTTCATATTGGCGGCGAGTTGTTCAGCGGCCGAAGCCATTAGGCGGTCCCCACGACTATGCCCGTCGTCAGATAGGCGGAAAGCGGCCGTCTTGCGAGGGCCGCTTTCATGAATTTCGTCATCCCGGTGCGGACAATCCCGGCGAACGCCGCATCAGCAGCGCTCGCACGGGATGACGATATCGATTTAGGCCTTGGCCGCGGCGCGCTTGGCGCGGGCCGAGATCTTGTTGGCGTCGCCCAGCGGGGTCTTGGCCGGCGGGACCTTGCCCTTGGCGGCTTCGCGCTTGGCGACGCGAGCAGCAGCCTTGGCTTCAGCGGCGATGCGCTGTTGCTCGACCGAACCGCCGGCGGCTTCGATGGCCTTGATGGCGCCGGCCGAGGCCGACCACACGACCAGGTTCAGCTTGGCCTTCAGTTCGCCTTCACCCAGGACGCGCACGCCGTCCTTGACGCGACGGATCACGCCGGCGGCCACCAGGGCGGCGCCGTTGATCTCAGCCTTGGCGTCCAGCTTGCCGGCGTCGATGGCGTCCTGCACGCGCCACAGGTTCACTTCGGCCAGCTTCAGAGCGTTGGCGTTGTTGAAGCCGCGCTTGGGCATACGCATGTACAGCGGCATTTGACCGCCTTCGAAGCCGCCGATGGCGACGCCCGAACGCGACTTCTGACCCTTGACGCCGCGACCGGCGGTCTTGCCCTTGCCCGAACCCGGGCCGCGGCCGACGCGCATACGCTTCTTGTGTGCGCCTTCGTTGTCGCGAATTTCGTTCAGTTTCATATGCCTGATCCTTTCGGGTGCTAGCGCCAGGTCGATCAGAGCGATCGCGCCTGACTCGGCGTTGGATAAATTGAAGGGCCGCTTCTAGGCGGCCCGACGCAGCATCGCAAGATGCTTCTTCAAAAGAGAAACGCCCTCCCCCGCGAACGAGGAAGGGCGCAACTGCTTATTTTTCGACCACTTCGACCATGTGGGCGACCTTGGCGATCATCCCACGGACCGAGGGGGTGTCCTCCAGCGTCGACTCACGGCCGATGCGGTTCAGACCCAGGCCCGACAGAGTGGCGCGCTGATCAGCCTTGCGGCGAATCGGGCTGGCCGTCTGGCGAACCGTGACGGTGGCTTTTTCGTTCTTCGCCATGTCTATCAGCCCTCGACTGCTTCAGGCGCCGAAGCGCCGTCGTTGCGGCGGCCCATCAGGTCAGCGACCTTCTTGCCACGCTTTGCAGCAACCTGACGCGGCGACGATTGAACCTTCAGAGCTTCGAAGGTCGCGCGGATCATGTTGTACGGGTTCGACGAGCCGGTCGACTTGCCGACGACGTCCTGGACGCCGAGGGTTTCGAGGACCGCACGCATCGGACCGCCGGCGATGACGCCCGTGCCGGGAGGGGCAGCGCGCATCATGATCTTGCCGGCGCCCCAACGGCCGTTGCCGTCGTGGTGCAGGGTGCGGTTCTCACGAAGAGGCACGCGGATCATGGTCTTCTTGGCTTCTTCAGTCGCCTTGCGGATGGCTTCCGGCACTTCACGCGCCTTGCCATGACCGAAGCCGACCCGGCCTTTGCCGTCGCCAACAACCATCAGGGCTGCGAACGAGAAACGACGTCCGCCCTTAACGGTGGCGGCGACGCGGTTGATGTGCACCAGCTTTTCGACGATGTCCGAATCCGGACCGTCGACAGCGGGAGCGTTACGGTCGCGGCGGTCGCGGTTCTGACCACCTTGTCCGCGTTGGGGTTCACGAGCCATGCTTCCCGATCCCTTAGAAGTTCAGGCCGGCTTCACGCGCGGCCTCCGCCAGCGCCTTGACGCGGCCGTGATAGATGTAGCCGCCGCGGTCGAAGACGACGTCCTTGACGCCCTTCTCGATGGCGCGTTCGGCGATCAGCTTGCCAATGGCGGCTGCAGCGGCGACGTTCGAACCCTTGGAACCCTTGCCGCCTTCCAGCGACGAGGCAGCGGCCACCGTGACGCCCTGGGCGTCGTCGATGATCTGAACCGAGATGTTCTTGTCCGAACGGAAGACCGACAGACGCAGACGACCGTTGGCGACAGCCTTGAGGCGACGACGGTTGCGTTCGGCGCGGCGCTTGGCTTGTTGTTGCAGAGAAAGAGCCATGACTTACTTCTTCTTGCCTTCCTTGCGCCGGACCTTCTCGCCCGAATAACGCACGCCCTTGCCCTTGTAGGGCTCCGGCGGACGCAGCTTGCGGATCACGGCGGCGATTTCGCCAACGACTTGCTTGTCAGAACCTTGGATCTTGATCTCGGTCTGCTTGGGCACGACGAAGGTGACGCCGGCCGGCGGCGCGATGTCGACTTCATGCGAGAAGCCGAGTTGCAGCGACAGCGATTGGCCCTTCAGGGCGGCGCGGTAACCCACGCCGACCAGTTCCAGGGTCTTTTCGAAGCCCTCGGTGACGCCGACAACCATGTTGTCGACCAGGGTGCGCGACAGACCCCACATCGCGCGAGCGCGAGGCGTGTCCATACGCGGCGCGAGGGTCAGACCCTCTTCGCCCTGGGTGACTTCGATTTCGTCGGCGACGGTCCAGGAGCTCTCGCCCTTGGGACCCTTCACGGAGACGGTCTGACCGTTGAGCGTGACAGTCACGCCCTTCGGCAGAGCAACGGTTTTCTTGCCAATACGGGACATATCAGTAGACCCTGCAGAGGACTTCGCCGCCGACGTTAGCGTCGCGGGCGTTGGCGTCAGACATGACGCCTTTCGAAGTCGAAAGGATCGAGATGCCGAGGCCGTTCTTGATCGGCTTCAGATCGTTGATGGCCGAGTAAACGCGGCGGCCAGGCTTCGACACGCGGGCGATCTCAGCGATCACCGGCTGGCCGTCGAAGTACTTCAGCTCGATCTCGAACTGCGGGAATTCGCCGGGGTTTTGAACCAGCGAATAGCCGCGGATGTAGCCTTCGTCCTGCAGCACGTCCAGGACGCGCTGGCGCAGACGCGAGGCCGGGGTCAGCACCTTGGAACGCTTGCGGGTCGCGGCGTTCTTGATGCGAGCGATCATGTCGCTCAGGGGATCGTTGATCATCATATCTGTTCGCTCCCCTTACCAGCTCGACTTGGTCAGGCCGGGGATCTGCCCCAGGTTGCCCAGTTCGCGCATGGCGATCCGGCTCATCTTCAGCTTGCGGTAGAAGGCCCGCGGACGGCCCGTCACTTCGCAGCGGTTGCGGATGCGCGACGGGGCCGAGTTGCGCGGCAGCTCAGCCAGCTTCAGACGAGCGTCGAAACGCTCTTCCAGCGGCAGGCTCTCGTCGTTGGCGGTCGCCTTGAGGGCAGCCCGCTTTGCGGCATACTTCGCAACCAGAGCCTTGACGGCTTCGTTACGGTTTACGGCGCTTTTCTTAGCCATTGTTCTCTTCCCTTCCCGCTCAGTTCTTCACGAACGGGAACTTGAACTCGGTGAGGAGAGCCTTGGCTTCCGCATCGGTCTTGGCCGTGGTGCAGACAACGATGTCCATGCCCCACATCTGGTCGATCTGGTCGTAGTTGATCTCCGGGAACACGATGTGCTCCTTCAGACCCGTGGCGTAGTTGCCGCGACCGTCGAACGAGGTACCCTTCAGGCCGCGGAAATCCTTCACGCGCGGCAGCGCGATCGTGATGAACCGGTCCAGGAACTCGTACATCTGGGCGCCGCGCAGCGTAACCTTGCCGCCGATGACCATGCCTTCACGCAGCTTGAAGCCGGCGATGGAGTTACGAGCCTTGGTCGGCACGGCCTTCTGGCCGGCGATGGCCGTCAGATCCTTGAGGGCCGTGTTGGCCTTCTTGGAGTCAGCGACAGCTTCACCGATACCCATGTTCAGGACGATCTTGTCCAGCTTGGGGACCTGCATCTCGTTGGTGTAACCGAACTGCTCTTTCAGGACGGCGCGGATGCGGTCCTGATATTCGGTCTTGAGACGCGGCGTGTACTTGGTGTCAGCCATTAGATGACGTCTCCCGTGGTCTTGGCGAAGCGAACCTTGGCGTCGCCTTCGACCTTGAAGCCGACGCGGGTCGCCTTGCCGTTGGCGTCGGCGACAGCGACGTTCGACAGGTGAAGCGAGGCTTCTTTGTGCTTGATGCCGCCTTGCGGGTCAGCCTGGCTCGGGCGCGTGTGGCGCTGAACCATGTTGACGCCTTGCACGACGACGCGGTTTTCGGTCGGCAGAACCTTCAGCACCTGGCCGGTGCGTCCCTTGTCCTTGCCGGCCAGGACGACGACTTTGTCGCCCTTCTTGATCTTGGCGGCCATATTACAGGACCTCCGGAGCCAGCGAGATGATCTTCATGTGGTTCTTGGCGCGCAGTTCACGAGGAACAGGGCCAAAGATCCGCGTGCCGACCGGCTCGTTTTGCTTGTTGACGATGACGGCGGCCGACTTGTCAAAACGAATGACCGAGCCGTCCTTGCGCTGGATGTCCTTGGCGGTGCGCACGACGATAGCGCGAACAACGTCGCCCTTCTTCACGCGGCCGCGAGGAATAGCTTCCTTCACCGAGGCGACAATAGTGTCGCCCACCGAGGCGTAGCGGCGCTTGGAGCCGCCCAACACCTTGATGCACATGACCCGGCGAGCGCCCGAATTATCGGCGACCTCCAGGTTAGTTTGCATCTGGATCATAGGATCCGATCCTTTTCTTTAGGAAGCCGAGGCGGGGGAAACGACTTCCCAACGCTTCAGCTTGGACTTGGGGGCGCACTCGACGATGCGTGCGACGTCGCCGACTTTGAGAGCATTGCCCTCATCGTGAGCGTGGTACTTTTTGGACAGACGGACGATCTTTTTCAGGACCGGGTGCAGCAGGGTGCGCTCGACCTTCACAACGACCGTCTTGTCGCCCTTGTCGGACACGACCACGCCTTCAAGAATACGTTTGGGCATAGGTGTTTCCTTAAACCGCTGCGCGCTTCTCACGCAGAAGCGTGGAGATGCGAGCGATATCTTTGCGGACTTCACCAACGCGGTGAGTCTTTTCCATCTGACCGGTAGCGGCCTGGAAGCGCAGGTTGAACTGTTCCTTCTTGAGCTTCAGCAGCTCGTCGGCCAGTTGGTCGGGGGTTTGACCCCGAAGATCGGCGATCTTGGTCATGCCGCTTCCTCAAGATGAGCGATGCCGGCGTCAAGGCGGGTGACCACCTTGGTGCGGACCGGCAGCTTGGCCGCGCCGAGGCGCAGGGCTTCGCGAGCCACATCGTCCGGCACGCCGTCGATTTCGAACAGGATGCGGCCCGGGTGGCAGCGTGCGGCCCAATGGTCCACGGCGCCCTTGCCCTTACCCATCCGGACTTCAGCCGGCTTGCCCGTGACGGGCAGATCCGGGAAGACCCGGATCCAGACGCGGCCCTGACGCTTCATCTGACGCGTGATCGCGCGGCGAGCCGCTTCGATCTGGCGCGCGGTGATGCGCTCGGGTTCCACCGTCTTCAGGCCGTAGGAGCCGAAGTTCAGCGAGAAACCACCCTTGGCCGAGCCATGGATGCGGCCCTTGAAGGCCTTGCGGTACTTGGTCTTTTTAGGTTGCAACATGACCTATCAGCCCTCACGACCACGGCGCGGACCGCGGTCACCGCGGGGGCCGCCACGGCCTTCGTTGGACGACGGACCCGAGGCTTCCAGGGCCCAACGCTTGTCCTGAGCCATGGGATCGTGCTCGAGCACTTCACCCTTGAAGACCCAGACCTTCACGCCAATGATGCCGTAGGTCGTCTTGGCTTCATAGAAGCCATAGTCGATGTCGGCGCGCAGGGTGTGAAGCGGCACGCGACCTTCGCGGTACCATTCCATACGAGCGATTTCTGCACCGCCCAGACGACCGGCGACGTTGATCCGAACGCCCTTGGCGCCCAGGCGCATCGCCGACTGCATCGAACGCTTCATGGCGCGACGGAACGCGATACGGCGCTCCAGCTGTTGCGCGATGTTTTCAGCGATCAGCTGCGCGTCGGTTTCCGGCTTGCGGACTTCGACGATATTCAGGTGAACTTCGCCTTCGGTGCGCGCCGAGATGTCCTTACGGAGCTTCTCGATGTCAGCGCCCTTCTTGCCGATCACGACGCCCGGACGGGCGGCATAGATCGTCACGCGGCACTTCTTGTGCGGACGCTCGATGATGATGCGCGAGACGCCGGCGGCGAGCAGGCGTTCCTTCAGCCACGTGCGCAGCTTCAGGTCCTGGTGCAGCAGGCGGGCGTAGTCGGCGCCGCCGGCGAACCAGCGGCTGTCCCACGTGCGGTTTACGCCGAGGCGCAGACCGACCGGATTGATTTTCTGTCCCATCAGGCGGCCTCGCCGGCTTCACGGACCACGATCGTGATCTCGCTGAACGGTTTCAGGATGCGCGAAGAGCGACCACGAGCGCGGCTCGCGAAGCGCTTCATCACCAGGTTCTTGCCCACGAAGGCCTCGGCGACGACCAGGTTGTCGATGTCGAGGTTGTGGTTGTTTTCGGCGTTCGAAACGGCCGAATACAGAACCTTGCGGACGTCGGTGGCGATGCGCTTGCGGCTGAATTCAAGCTCGTTCAGCGCCTTCTGAACCGGCAGACCGCGGATCGAAGCGGCGACCAGGTTCAGCTTTTGAGGGCTGATGCGAACGTTGACCAGCTTGGCGCGAGCCTCGGTGGCGCCGACGCGGCGGGGGTTGTTGGACTTGGCCATCAGTTACTTCCTTTTGGCCTTCTTGTCCGCCGCGTGACCCGGGAACGACCGGGTCGGGGCGAACTCGCCAAACTTCATGCCGACCATGTCTTCGTTGACCATCACCGGCACGTGCTTTTGGCCGTTGTGGACGCCGAAGGTCAGACCGACAAACTGCGGCAGGATGGTGGAACGACGCGACCAGGTCTTGATCACATCCTTGCGGCCCGACGTTTGAACGGCGTCGGCCTTCTTGAGCAGATACCCGTCGACAAACGGGCCTTTCCAGGAGGAGCGGGCCATTCTTAGCGAGCCTTCTTAACGTGACGGGTACGGATGATGTACTTGTCCGTAGCCTTGTTCTTGCGGGTGCGGGTGCCCTTGGTGTCCTTGCCCCACGGCGTAACCGGGGTACGACCACCAGAGGTCCGGCCTTCACCACCACCATGCGGGTGGTCGATCGGGTTCATGGCGACGCCGCGAACGTGCGGACGCCAGCCCATGTGACGAACGCGACCGGCCTTGCCGAGGTTCTGGTTCATGTGGTCGGGGTTCGAAACCGCGCCCACCGTGGCCATGCAGCCGTCCAGAACCATGCGCAGCTCGCCCGAGCCGAGGCGGATCTGGGCGTAGCCCTGATCGCGGCCGACCAGCTGAGCATAGGCGCCGGCCGAACGGGCCAGCTGAGCGCCCTTGCCCGGCTTCATTTCGATGTTGTGGATGATCGTACCCACCGGCATCGAACGAAGCGGCATAGCGTTGCCCGGCTTCACGTCGGTCTTTTCGCCCGAGATCACCGTGTCGCCGGCCTTAAGGCGTTGCGGCGCGATGATGTAGGTCTTCTCGCCGTCGGCGTAGGTCACCAGAGCGATGAAGGCCGTGCGGTTCGGGTCATATTCCAGACGCTCGACCGTACCGATGGCGTCGAACTTGCGACGCTTGAAGTCGATCTTGCGGTACAGGGTCTTCGCGCCGCCGCCGCGGAAGCGAACAGCGATACGACCACCTGCGCCACGACCGCCGGACTTCGTCAGGCCTTCGGTCAGCGACTTCTCGGGACGGCCCTTGTGGAGCTCGGACCGGTCGACCAGCACCAGGGCGCGGCGGCCCGGCGACGTCGGATTGTAATGCTTCAGAGCCATCTGATTAGAGCCCCGTCGTCACGTCGATCGACTGACCATCGGCCAGCGTCACGATTGCTTTTTTGATGTCCACGCGACGGCCCAGGATGCCCCGGAAGCGCTTGGTCTTGCCCTTTTGAACCAGGGTGTTGACCTTGAGGACGTTGACTTTGAACAGGCTTTCGACCGCAGCAGCGATCTCGTCCTTGGTCGCCGTGCCGGCGACGCGGAACACAACCTTGTTCTGCTCCGACAGGATCGTGGCTTTTTCCGCGATGATCGGAGCCAGGATGGTGTCGTAGTGTTTGGCGGTGGGTTGAGCGGCGGCCATTATGCGGCTTCCTTCTCAGCGAAGCGCGCCTCGATCGCCTCAACGGCGGCCTTGGTCAGCACCAGTTTGTCAGCCCGAAGGATGTCATAGACGTTCAGGCCGGCGTTCGGCAGCACGTCGATGTTCGGGATGTTGCGAGCGGCCAGGCCGAAGTTGGTTTCGACTTCCGGTCCAGCGATGATCAGAGCCTTGGTCCAGCCGAGTTTGCCGAAGGTCTCGCGCAGCGAGGCCGTCTTGGCTTCCTTGACCGACACGCTGTCGACGACGATCAGATCGCCGGCCTTCAGCTTCGAGCTCAGCGCATGACGCAGAGCCAGGGCGCGGACCTTCTTGGGCAGCGAGTAGCCGTGGTCGCGAACGACCGGGCCAAAGGCGCGCGAACCGCCGACGAACTGCGGAGCACGGCGCGAACCGTGACGAGCGCCGCCGGTGCCCTTCTGCTTGTACATCTTCTTACCCGTACGAGAGTTCTCGTTGCGGGTCTGAACCTTGTGCGTACCAGCGCGGCGCTTGGCCAGTTGCCAGTTGACGTAACGGGCCAGCAGGTCGCCGCGGATGTCGGAGATGCCGAAGACGGCATCCGACAGTTCCACGTCGCCGGCAGCCTTGCCGTCGAGCTTGATGACAGAGAGTTTCATTACGCTTCACCGCCTTCGGTCGCTTCAACGGCCGGCGTTTCAGCCGGGGTCGAGGCGGGTTGAGCAGCCTTGGCCGACTTGACGGCGCCCGGGAAGGGAGCGTCAGCCGGGCGAGCCTTCTTAACGGCGTCGCGAACCTTGACGTAGCTGCCGTCGTGACCCGGGACAGCGCCCTTGATCAGGATCAGGCCACGCTCGGCGTCCACGCGGACGACGGTGAGGTTCTGCTGGGTGACGACTTCCTGACCGTAATGGCCAGCCATCTTCTTGCCCTTGAAGGTCTTGCCCGGATCTTGGCGTTGGCCGGTCGAACCGTGCGAACGGTGAGACACCGACACGCCGTGCGAGGCGCGAAGACCGCCGAAGTTCCAGCGCTTCATGGCGCCGGCGAAGCCCTTACCGATGGTCTCGCCCTGGATGTCGACCTTTTGACCCACCAGGAAGTGTTCGGCCGACAGTTCGGCGCCCACGTCCAGCAGACCTTCCGCGTCAACGCGGAATTCGGTCACATAGTGCTTAGGTTCAACCTCGGCCTTGGCGAAAACTTCGCGCTGAGCCTTGTTGGTGTTTTTTGCCTTCTTGGTTCCGGCGCCCAGTTGCAGGGCGACGTAGCCGTCCCGCTCTTGAGTGCGCTGACCCACGACCTGACAGCCATCAAGCTGCAGAACCGTGACCGGAATATGTGCGCCGTCTTCAGCGAAGACGCGCGTCATTCCCAGTTTCTTGGCGATCACGCCCGTACGCATGTCGGATCCCGCCTCTTTCTTTCTTAAATCTTGATCTCGACGTCCACGCCAGCGGACAGGTCGAGCTTCATGAGCGCGTCCACGGTCTGCGGGGTGGGGTCGATGATGTCGAGCACGCGTTTGTGCGTGCGGATTTCAAACTGCTCGCGCGACTTCTTATCGACGTGCGGCGAGCGGTTCACGGTGAACTTTTCGATCAGGGTCGGCAGCGGGATCGGACCACGAACGGTCGCCCCGGTGCGCTTGGCGGTATTGACGATCTCGCGCGTCGAAAAGTCGAGGACGCGATGATCGAAGGCCTTGAGCCTGATGCGGATGCTTTGATCCATATCGGTTGTTATTCCCAAGCGGTCGGAACCGCGTCCCTGTGAACCATTTCAAAGACCGAAGCCTCGGGCAGAGCCCCAAGGAACGCAAATCCGCAAAAACGATTGGCCCACGCAGATACCCGCGAAGGCCATTGAAGTCCCAAGAATGCTGCAAAGAACAGTAACTTAGGTCGTCCCTGCGAACCGCGTCTGCACCCGAAAGTGCACAGCCGGTCCAACAAGAAGCGTGCTTATGCCCGCCGATTCCATTTTCGTCAAGCGCGGAAACCGAGACGTGGCGGGCGTTTGCGACTCATCGCCTTCGCTCCGCCTGGCCACTCTATATAGGCGCTCAGGCGCGTCGGATCGAACGCGCGCCTTAACGCCTGGGGCCAAAGCTTGGCCACATGACCGCCGCGTTAAGGGTCTGCCGCATTCCTGCGCCAGGTGGTGACGCAAACATGCCGCAATGCGTCACACTTAGGCAACATCGGTCCCAAACCGCTGAAACATGACAAGTTCGTTACAGCAAAGCGACGAAACGGGGCCTATCTGGCCGTCTCCGCTGTGGTGCGAACCCGGCGGTACGACAAAAAGGATAATCATAATGAAAACCGTCTTCCTCGCCTCCGTCGCCGCCGCGACCCTGATCGCCGCTCCGGCCTTCGCTCAAGACGCTGTCGGCTCGGTCGGCGTCGCCTATAACTACGCCGACATCGAAGGCACGGACATCAACCGCGGCGTCATCGACGGCGTCGTCGCTTCGCCCGTCTTCGGCGACTGGACCGTGACCTTCAACGCTGAAGGCGCTTACACCGACATCGACGGCCAAGGCGACGAAACCACCCTGGCCGGCGCCGTGCACCTGTCGAAGAAGATCGAAGACATGCGCTTCGGCGGCTTCGTCGGCGCTTCGGAATTCGGAAACACCACCATGACCAACTTCGGTCTGGAAGGTCAGAAGTACCTGGACCGCGCCACCCTGACCGGCGTCGTCGAGTACGGCACGGCTGCTGACGCCGACATGTGGACCGTGGCCGGCGACGCAGCCTTCTACGCCACCTCGCAACTGCGCCTGAACGTTGGCGCGGCCTATTCGAGCGTTGACGCTGACAGCTTCTTCATCGGCGCTGACGACATCGAAGCCTGGTCGGCTGGCGTGGGCGCTGAGTACCAGTTCGCCAACTCGCCCTACTCGGTGTTTGGCGGCTACGACTACGTCAAGTCGTCGGACCTGGACGTCGACGCCAACGTGTTCAAGATCGGCATGCGCTACAGCTTCGGCGGCGGTCTGCAAGCCCGCGACCAAGCCGGCGCCAACCTGAGCCGCAGCTACAACGCTGTCTCGGCTCTGCTGGGCAACTAAGGCCTTGGCAGCCCTTAGCGGCTGAGATGATAGAGCCCCGGCGGAGCCATCCGCCGGGGCTTTTTCCTGTCTGCTGTTCCACTGTGGTCCAGGCGTGAAAAAGGCCCGGGGGGTTCCACGCTCCCGGGCCTTCTCTCGTGGCGAGGCTGTCGGATCAGCGTCCGATATGCACCTCGCCCGAACCCACGACCGAGCGCGACACCGGCCCCGTCACCTCGGCGACGCGCACATCGCCCGATCCGGCGATAGAGGCTTCAAGACTGGCCGCCGTGCCGTCAAAGCTGACATTGCCCGACCCGGCCACCGCGACTTCCAGCGAGGTTGCGCGACCGCCCCGGATCGACACATCCCCGGAGCCGCCGATCGACACATCAGCCGGCCCGTTCACACTGGCCACGACGATGCTGCCCGAGCCGCCGACATTGGCTTCCAGATCGCCGGTCGCCCCGGCGAAGATCGAACCCGATCCGCCGACCGAGGCCTCAAGCGAGCGCGACGTCCCGGCCCTCACCGTCCCCGACCCGCCGAGGCCGATTTCCAGCCGCCCATCGACATTGGCCACGGTCCAGGCGCCGCAGCCCCCGGCGCCCAGTTCCACCGACCGCGCGCCGCGTCCGACCGCGCCATAGACGCCGCTGCCCGAGTTGACATCCACCGCGCGCGGCGTGCGCAGCACCACCAGCGGCGCGTCCTCCAGACGAATGCGGCCCTTTCCGCGCAGCTCGACCGTCGCCCCGTCTCCCGGTTGACGACCATTGGCAGGGCCGTTGTTGCAGCTGCGGATGCTGTCATTGCTGAGCTGCATGACGCTGCGGCGGCGGCCCAGACCGCCGTCGATGCGCACCTTGTCTCCGCGACGCTCGACCGTCAGCTGCGGCAGATCGGCCGACCCCGGCGTGATCTCGACGGCGATGTCGGTGCGGTCCTCGGGAATGACGATGACGCGGGCGACCGCATTGCGGAGCTCGGCTTCCTGGGCCGCAGCGGGCTGGGCGGCGGCGAATGCGGCCAGAACGGCGGCTGAGGCGGCGGCGTAAACGGCGATCTTCATGGCGGTGGCCCTCTCCTGATGTGGGATCAAGGTGGCCGCCGCCGCGCTCAAGTCATTTTAAATCGAGGTCATGAAGTCGTTGTAAGAAAGCGCCTTCCCCAGCTCAGGCTTTCAGCGCCCCCGCCCCGTCGGTCACGCCGACCTCAGGTTCGAACTGGCGTTCAAAATGCGCGATCCTGTTCTTCAGGGCGCCCATGCGCTTCAGGCCCAGGGACGCCGCCCAGCGCAACGCCAGCTCGCCCTGCCCCATCGTGTCGGTCGGCCGCGGCGCCCCGCCCCGGCTCCGCAGCACGGCGTTGGTGTAGAGGGCCCCGTTGCGCAGCCGCGACGGCCAGGTCTGAAAGTCCATCGACAGGGAGACGCAGAACCGATCCAGATTCTCCACCCGGTGCGGCGCATACAGCGGCCAGGTCAGGGCCTGGCCTGGCTCCAGATCGATGATCTGGGCGTCGCCCTCGAACGCCAGCCTGTAGGGCAGTTCCTCGGTCGTCTGCCGCGAGACCACCTGCTCCATGTCGCGTTCCGCCAGGTGCGCCTCGTCGCCCGGATAGACGAAGATCCGCTTGCGCCCGCGCAGGTGGAACAGCACCACCCCCGCCGCGTCAAAGTGATAGGGCACCCGCGCCTTGGGCGACGACAGGATCAACTGCCCGCCGTTCTTGACCGCCTTCAGCCCCGGATAGGCGGCCTCCACCTGACGGAACTCGGCCATCGCCGCCTCCCACAGTTCGGGCCAGCCCGTCTCGACGTTGCGCAGATTGACCCACAGCCGTCCCTGCTGGATCGCCTCCAGCAACTGACCTCCGTCCAGACGCCCGCGCGCCCCGGTGCGCAGCGAAACCTGCCCCTCGTCGTCGTAGTCGTACAGGTTGATGTCGAACAGCTCCGCCGGATAGCGGTCCAGCAGCCCCGCCAGGGCCGCGTCCTCGGCGAAGCCCTGGGTGATCAGGCTGTGCGGGTGGACCCCCGCCCTCGCGATCGGGCCGGGATAGCGCGTGCCACGCTCGGACATGGACATCTCCTTCATTACGACGCCGCCGTCGCGCGGCTGGCGGCCTTGGACAGGGCCGCGCGCGCGGCCAGCGCCGCCCCCTTCAACCGCCCGGCCCGACTGGTTTCACAGGCCTCGATGACGTTCCAGCGCCGCCGAACGCTATCGGTCAGCCCCCGCCCGCCGGCCAGGCTCAACACCGAAGCCCCGGCCCCGCCCAGCACCGCCGATAGGCCCGGCTTCAGGATGACCGCCTCGGCCACGGGCTGAACCCGATCGCAGAAGTAGCGCTTGTAGGCCTCGCCGCCGAAACCGTAGTCGAAGTCGCGATAGCCGAGCTCCGAGCCCAGACGGATCGTCTCCATGCTCAGCATGATGCCCGGCGAGCACCGCGCCAGCGCCGGGACATAGACCGGGAACCAGAAATGGAACCTCTGACCGGCGTGCAGGGAATATTCAATCGCGGCGATGTTTCCGCCCGCCCGAAGCACGGCCAACGAGGCGCCGAAATCGGCCTGCTCGTGCGCCATCAGGGCGTGAAGCAGCTCCCGCGTCCAGCCGCAGGCGAAGACGTCGTGTCGGCCTGTGCGCTGATACTGATCCCGCTTGCGTTCGATCAGGTCATCCAGAAGGGCGTGGTCGCGCAGGCCGATCTGCACCTCGACCGGGCCGAACTCGGCGGCCATGCTGCGACGCGCCCGCTCCTTGTCCTTGAAGTATTTGCTGAAGGCCTGTCGGCGCGCGGCGTACCAGGCGTCATAGCCGCCTTCATCCGGGATCGTGGTGCGGAAACTCTCGCTGATCGACGCCCCGGTCGCCTCCCCCACCCAGCCGTTGACGCTGAACCGCGGCCCGTCCAGCAGACGTGCGGTCTCCGCCAGCGACGGACGAACCGCCCTCGGACCGATCACGCCATGATAGTCATTCATCGGCGCCGCGATCGGCAGGATCGTCCCGCCGCGCTTCTGGTGCGGGAAATAGCCTACGACCGCCCCGTCACGATGGAAGACAGCCAGCGCGCAGTCCGGGCTGATCCGCCCGGCGATCTGAGAGAACTCGACGCGAAAATAGGGGCTGGCCAGGTCAGGATCGGCGGCGGCCCAGGCATTCCACTGCGCGCACTCTGCGGCCGTCAGACTTTCCAGGCTGCGGATTTCGACAGTCAAAACGCCAGGCATGAGCCTCCCCTTCCAGCCGAACAGCCAGCAAGTTCCATTCCGCTTCCCGAGTCTAGATCAGGCCCGTTTAGACAGGGTTTAAAGCCCATGCGCTCATGCTGGCGGACCCTGGCGCCGTTCCGGGCGTTCTCCTGTCTCAACAAGGGAAACGCCATGCCTGACCCCCGCCCCGATGATCGCGAGATCGAAAACGAAAACCAGAAGCCGGATCGTCCCGGCCAGCCGCCGCGCCCCGCCACCGAACCTGACGGCGCCAAGGGGTCCAGCAACTCCGGTCAGACCGAAACGGACCCCGCCACCGGCCGGCCGAACCCCTAGACCCTGACCCGCCCGGCGCGACGCCGAGCCCGAACGGCAAAACGGCCCCCGGAGCGATCCGGGGGCCGCATCATTGTTAGCCTACCTACCGCCCCTTCGGGCTGCTTGAGGTCGAATGCAGAAACGGCCCCCGGATCGCTCCGGGGGCCGCTCTGTTACGCTTTACTGCGGCGGCTCCGAGGAGCGGCCGGTACGCTTACTGTTCGGGTCCGAAGACCCGGATCAATCGCTTAGGCGACGATCTTGGACACCACGCCGGCGCCGACGGTGCGGCCGCCTTCACGGATGGCGAAGCGCAGCTTCTCTTCCATCGCGATCGGGGTGATCAGTTCGACGTCCAGCTCGGCGTTGTCGCCGGGCATGATCATCTCGACGCCTTCCTTCAGGTGCACGATGCCGGTCACGTCGGTCGTACGGAAGTAGAACTGCGGGCGGTAGTTCGTGAAGAACGGCGTGTGACGGCCGCCCTCTTCCTTGGTCAGGATGTA
>NZ_JACARP010000058.1:0-76658 GCF_013386595.1 Brevundimonas sp. P7753
TTAAGAGGGCAAGATAAAAGAGGGGCGTGTTCGCTTCGCTTTTGTCCTTTCGTTTCCACTCATTAGCGAGCGCTCCCGACCGGTTCTGCGACTTGTGACGACTTGCGGCGGTTGAGAGCGGCTTCGCTTCCCTGGGAGGCGTCGTCATGACCGTCCGCAGCATCATCGAAGACCGCATGTCCGCCTTGCCGGCGACGGCGGATGAAGAACTTCAGGTCCGTCTCGCGACAAGTCTGAAGCGCGACGGCTCTGTGCGGACATCGATGCTGAAGCGGCTCTCGTCGTCGATGCGGTTCAGCTACGGCGCGAGGGCGGGCGCGCTGAAGACGGCCGCGAAGCGATCCGGCAGCGCCTTCCGCATGGACGTGCGTCAGCGGGTCATCGTCAAGGCGCTGGTGTCGCGACACATGGGAAAAGGCATGGCGCGCGCCGGGGCGCTGGCCGCCCATGTCCGCTATCTCGGTCGTGAGGGCGCAGGCCACGAAGGGGAGGCAGGAACCTTCTTCGACCGGAACGAGGAGGCGATGGACGGTACGGAGCGCATCAAGGACTGGGCCGGGCATCGGCACCATTTCCGCTTCATCATCTCGCCGGAGCACGGCGACCGGATCGCCGACCTTCAGGACTACGTGCGCGACGTGATGGGCAGGGTCTGCGCCGATCTCGGCGAACCGGAACTCCCCTGGATGGCGGTTTGCCACTACGACACCGACCAGCCCCATGCCCATGTGCTCATGCCGGGACGTCGGGCGAGCGGACGGGATCTGGTCATTCCCCGCGACTATGTCGCCTACGGCTTCCGGGCGCGCGCCCAGGAGGCGGCGCAGGAACGGCTGGGCGACCTGTCACGGCTCGACGCGGAGCGCCGCGTCTGGCGCGAGACGCAGAGGGACGGCTTCACCAGCTTCGACCGGAGGCTGCTGGCGTCGATGGACGGGGAAGGGATGGTCGCGGACGCGGTGGGCGGCAAGAGCGCTTGGGCGGCGCTGACCCGGGGTCGGTTGGCCCATCTGGAGGCTCTGGGTCTCGCGGAGCGTCAGGGGCGGGGCTTCAGGCTCGACGAGGATCTGGAGGGCCAGCTGCGGCGGCTGCAGATTTCGAAGGACGTCATCCGCACCCTCAACCAGCGTCGGCTGGAGACAGGCCAGACCGCCGAGGTCTTCCGGCAGGGCAGGGTGACCGGAAAGGTGATGAAGGCTGGCTTCCACGACGAGCTCGGCGTTTCGCCGTTTGCGGTTGTCAGGGATGCCCAAGGCGTCGAGCATTATGCGCGGCTGGCGGTAGGGGCGGCCTTGCCGGCGGTCGGCGCCCCGGCGACGCTGGGCATGGACGCACGCGGCGTGGCGCAGGTCATCCCGGGCATGGGGCGAGGCGGGGAGGGCCTGGGGTTGTAAGCCGAAGCTGCGCCTCAGTCAGGGGCGGGCTTCTTCTCCATGGCGTGGCGCGCTCCAGTCGCCGGAGCGTCGGGGCTGGCTGGAGGACGAGCGAAGGGCCGTCAGCTGACTGCGCGCCCATTCATGCAGCTTCCGGCGCGGATAGTAGGGCGTGCGGCCCAGATGCATGCAGGGTGGGCCGTCGGATCGTGTGCTGAAGATCTTGGCCAGGGTGGCTGGCGAGCGGCGGATGCCCATGCGCAGCAGTTCGGTCGACGCCTCCTTGCGGTTCAGCAGGACGTCTTCCGTCTCTCCAAGGTATAGGCCAGTCATTGCGGGTGCTCCTCTGTGAGGGGCTATCCGGCGACGATTATCCACAGACCGTCAATGTGAGCGCTGGAGGACGATCACGGACCGGATCGTTTCAGGAATGTTCAGGAGGTTTCAGGCGGTTTCAAAACGTCCAATCCGGTCACGCGGTCTCTCGCGAACGTGATGGGAGGCAGCCGTTTGCGTCCACAGATCAGGCGGTCGTGGCCTTCGATTTGAGCTCGGCGATCCTGGACTGGCAGAGGTCGGCGACGAGGTCGCGCAGGATGCGGGCGCGGGCCGTCAGCCAGTCCAAGTCCTCGGCGGAGGCGTCGTACTGGTCGCTGTAGCGGGCCTCGACATAGGCGCGCTTGAGGAGTTCGAGGCGGCGGCGGTCTGTGCGCTGTTCGCGCGGCCAAGCCTCGACCAGGCGTGTGTCCACGTCCTCGGCGAGGGAGCGCAGGAACTTGATGTTGTGCGAGCGCGGGAAATAGAAGGTGTGGACCAGCAGGAAGCAGGCGTAGGCGGCTTCGACAGCCTGGTGGAGGCTGAAGGCCGCCAGCTTGCGGAAGCCTTCATCTGAGGCAGCCTTGAGCGTCTGGTATTCTGCCGTGTCGATCCATCTGGTGAGATCGGCAGCTTTAGCCCTGTAATGCCGGATTGCTATCTCGACAGCATCTTCTGGTGTCATCGGCTGCGGCGTCGCCAGCGAATGGCCGGGCACGCTGTAGAGCGAGACGCCGTCGTGCACGATGTCGGTCCAGAAGTACTCGCCGCGCTTCAGGGCATCGTTCACCTCCTGGAGGTCGTGAACGATGATGTTGACCGTCCGGCCGATGGCGGGATCACGCAGGATCTGATCCTCGGAGTTCCACCAGTAGTCGGCGATGTTGGTCATCTTGGCGTTGTTGACCACGATCAGCAGATCGAAATCCGATAGGTAGCCGTTTTCCGGCTCATCGACCCAGTCGCCGCGGGCATAGGAGCCGAAGAGGATGATCTTCAGCACCATCCCGCCGCGACGCCATTCCTGCGTGCCGCCTCCGCCGCCGTTCTTGGCGGCCTCGAAGCCGGCAAGCAGGGTGTCCCGCACGCGCTCAAGCTCGCGCTGCTGCCGCTCCGGGAGATGGTGCAAATCAGACCGCATAGGACAAGTCTAACCGAAAACCCCGGGGCTGCACCAACCAACGGTCAAGGTGGCGGCGCTTTAGGCCTGCGACGACTGCTTAGCGCCAAATGCGGACATCGGTTCGCGACCCGAACGCGGACGTCGGCCAAGCCCGCCGCGCATGGTCCGCTTCCGATCCGTCTCAGATGGCTTTCGACTATGGGCGCTTTGCGGTCGGATCGATGATCCCGGCGGCATCTTGGATTACGCGCTTGTCGTTCCATGCCTTTTGTTTGTGGCTGGCTCGGTGGGCGATGATTTCCGTAAACCCCGCAATGTCCGGAAGCCAGGAGACATCCTTCAAGACCTTCAGTCCGTAGAGGCTGAGCTTCCAATCCCGGTAGTCGGACCCGACTTCGTTGATCGTGCAAACGAATAGCTCGTCGCCGCCTCGCGTCAGGGTGATGTCGCCGTATCGGTCGCCGTGGCCATCCGGCGTGTAGCCGCGACCTTTGTCTAAAATCTCTATGCCGTAAGACTGGCTACCTATTGCAACCGTGAAGCCGTGGCGGCGGTGATTGTTCTCTAGGGTGACGGTCTTCTCGACCTCGGTAACCTCTATGCCTAGCCTCGGGAGATCGTCGAGTTCGCCCTTCTCCAGCCAACTCGGCCAATGCCAGGTCTCTCGAAGGATCGTGTTGAACATACGCTCGACGTCGGCCTTGCGCAGATAAGCTTGGGCCTTTTCAAGCCGCTTCTTCTTTTCATCTAGGCCAAGCTCCGCTTCCACCCTCGCACGTTCAGCGTCCATCCGCTTTTTCACCTCGCCACGAATGCGCTGGATGTCGTTGATCGTGGCGTCCGGAAATTCATCGGCCCTAGGTTTCGGGGTTGATTGTGCACTCGATGAGAACGCCGGTCCGGCCGGACGGGGCGGCTCGGTCGATCCGAAGACCCGGTCAAGAAAACCCTTAATGAAACCCATCGTTTCCACCTTTTCCGGCGCAAGGTAGCAGAGATCGGGAACGCGGGAAGTGGTAGCGAGCTCGCCGCTCAGGTTAGACCCGCAAAGCTTCGCTTTCATACCCTCCGACGCGATCCTCACTGGAAATGAGGGGCCTTACTTGGTTCGAGAGCAAGGGCTCGAGCCTAGAGCAGCGGCACGATAAGCCGACATTCGAAACCGCCAACGAGTCAGGAACTGTCATTGCCTTCGATCTCTCCGCGAAAAGCTGAAGCTGACTCATCCCTGACTTTCCCAAGGTCTGCTTCTGGGCGGTGAGCCGAAGTCGCTATTGGGCACCAGCGATGGCCGCTGCAACGACTGCGTCTTCGGCTGAAGTTCCGCCGGAAATTCCAACCGCTCCGACGACCCGGCCATCTACAACGATTGGCACGCCCCCACCGATGGCGACGAAGTCGTCTGCCGTCAGCAGCGCGTATCGACCATTGTTCACCTGCTCCTCCCGACTGGCCGTCGTGGTGCGGAAACGGGCGGAGGTTCGAGCCTTGGCCTGGGCGAGCGGGATGGAGCCGTAAGGGACGCCGTCCATTCTGGCGAAGGCGACCAGTTCTCCTGACGGCTCGACCACAGCGATAGCCAAGGGCAGGCCCCGGCGCGCGCCTTCTTCCAGGCCGCGCTGAACGATCGCCTGGGCTTGTTCGATGCCGACGGGTTCGCCGTAGACGCTTGGGATCGGAGGCGCCGATTGGGCAGCGGCCGGTGTTGAAAGCACAGTCAGGCAGGCGATTGCGATTAGCCACTTCATGGTCATTTCCGATTGCTGCTGGAAGGTTGTTCCGGCCCCGCGAACTCCGCGTCGGTCACGTGTTCAAGCCACTGCACCGGGGCGCCGTCGCGATCTTCCGACACGGCGACGTGGGTGAGACCGCTGGAGCGCGTGCCGCCGTGCCAGTGCGAGACGCCGGGCGGTGTCCAGATGACGTCGCCGGGGTTCATTTCCCGAACCGGCTCACCCTCGATCTGCGTCCATCCCTGACCCGAGGTGACGACCAGAAGCTGGCCATGCGGATGACGATGCCAGCGGGACCGTGCCCCCGGTTCGAAGGTGACTGTCGCCCCGCTAAGAGCGGAGTGGCCCGATCCCTCGAAGGGCGAGGTCACGGCCACGCGGCCGGTAAAGTTGCCGGACGGGGCGGTCGAAGCCGCACTTGCGGCGCTCCACTCGGGCACGGTTTCGAGAACCTCCAGCGCCCGCGTGACCCGAGGCCAGCCGACATAAAACGCCAGATGGGTCAGGGCTTCGCCGACGTCGGCCCGGGTCAGTCCGGCCGTGGAGGATTGTCGGATGAGGTCCGGTATCTGGTCCGCTTCACCAAGAGCAGTCAGCGCCGAGATCGTCACCAGCAGGCGATCGCGCGGAACGAGATCAGTGCGCCGCCAGAGGTCGTCCCGGATCACCGTGTCGGTGAGACGGGCGAAGGCCGGCGCGAAGGCGTCATCGGCGACAGGCGCCGGTCCCGTTGGCGTCGGACGCGCGGCGAACGGAGCCAGGGCGGCGGTGTCGACGTCGCGCGCCGTATAGACTTCGTCGAAGACGGCGAGCGAGACGACCGCGCTCGGCCAGCCTGCGTAGAGGGCGAGATGGGTCAGCACGCCTGATGCCTCAACGGGCGTGACGCCATTGTCTAGCGCCCGCCCGAGATGACCCCGAAGCTGGGCCGGCTTGTCGCTCGCGATGAGGGCGCTGATGACCACCAGGCTGCGGTCACGCTGGGACAGGCCTGGTCCGGGCCAGACCTGTCCGAAAAGAACCTCGTCCGTATAGGCGGCCATGCCGGGGGCGACGCGTTGCTGGACAGGCCCCGAAGGCCGGGGCTCGGCCTGCTGAGCCTGTGCCCCGGTCGTCGTCGTCAGGACCGCCAGAAGTCCGAGCATCATTCCCTTCATTCCTCAGGTCCTCGGCGGGGCTTCGACCTCGGAGTAGGCGAGGACGGCGTCGGGCAGACGGGCTCCCTTGATCTCGATGGCGTCGGCGGCGGCCGTGAACTCGGTCAGTTCCGCCGGCGTGAACCGGATGGCGGCGGCGCCGGTATTCTCCAGCATGTGCGCCATCTGGGTCGTGCCGGGGATGGGCACGATCCACGGCTTCTGCCCCAGCAGCCAGGCCAGGGCGATCTGCCCAGGCCGGGCGTCCTTGCGTTCGGCCCACTGTTTCACGAGGTCGACCAGGGGGAGATTAAGCGGCAGGTTTTCGGGCGAGAAGCGTGGCTCGATGCCCCGGATGTCGCCGGGCGCGAAGCGGGTGTTGGCGTCGATGGCGCCGTTCAGGAAAGCCACCCCCAGCGGGCTCCAGGGAACAAAGCCGATGCCCAGTTCCTCGCAGGCGCCGAGCACCCACTCTTCCGGGCCGCGCCAAAGCAGCGAATATTCGTTCTGCACGGCGGTGAGGGGCTGTTCCGCGTGGGCGCGGCGCAGGGTCTGCTGACCCATCTCGCACATGCCCCAATGCAGGACCTTCCCTTCGGCCATCAGCTCCTTCATCAGGCCGGCGACGTCCTCGATCGGCACTTCGGGATCGACCCGGTGTTGGTAAAGCAGGTCGATCCGATCGGTCTTGAGGCGCTGGAGCATGCCGTCGACGACGCGGCGGACGTGGTCCGGCCGGCTGTTGCGGCCCGGCCGGCGCTGGCCGGTTTCCTGATCGATGTTCCAGCCGAATTTGGAGGTGATCACTACCCGGTCGCGGATCGGCTCGACCGCCTCGCCGAGCAGGCGTTCCACGTCGTGCGGGCCATAGGCCTCTGCGGCGTCGAAGAAGGTGACGCCGGTGTCGTAGGCCGTGCGGATGATGTTGATCATCTCCGGCCGAGTCGGGATGGTCGTCTGATAGGTGCGCGTCATGTTCTGCACGCCTAGGCCGATGCTCGACACTTCCAGGCTGCCGAGGCGGCGGCGATCCGGCGGCGTGACCTGGGTCGTCCGGGCGGCCTGCACCGGCGTTCGCGCGCTCGCCGCCGTCGTCGCGAGGGCGGGCAAGGCCAGGCCTGCACCGAGCAGGCCCCGGCGTCCGACGCCTCTGGTCTTGTCATTGGTTTGCATGGTTCGTCTCCTGGGTGTGTGTGAGTCAGCGGCCGGTCTGGGCGAGCACGGCTTCGGGCAGGCGGTCGCCCTGGATCGGGATGGCGGCGGCGGCGGCGTCGATGGTCGACAGGTCGTCGGTCGTCAGGTCGACGTCGGCCGCTCCCAGGTTCTCTTCCAGCCGGTGTAGTTTGGTGGTGCCGGGGATCGGCACGATCCACGGCCTCTGCGCCATCAGCCAGGCCAGGGCGATCTGGGCCGGGGTCGCCCCCTTCTGCGCCGCGATGTCCTTTAGCAGATCGACCAGAGCCATGTTGGCCGCCCGCGCCTCGGTCGAGAAGCGCGGCGAGACCGAGCGGAAGTCGCCGGGCGCCAGTTCGGTCGACGCGTCGATCTTGCCGGTCAGGAAGCCGGCGCCCAGAGGGCTGAACGGCACGAAGCCGATGCCGAGTTCGTCGCAGGCGGCCAGCGCACCGTTGGTTTCGACGTCGCGGGTCCAAAGCGAATACTCACTCTGCAGCACGGCGACCGGCTGCACCGCGTGGGCGCGACGAAGGGACTCGACGCTTGGCTCCGACAGACCGAAGTGCCGGACCTTGCCCTCTTCGATCAACGCCTTCACCGCGCCTGCGACATCCTCCATGGGCACGGCCGGATCGACGCGGTGCTGGTAGAGCAGGTCGATATGATCGGTGCGCAAGCGCTTGAGCATGGCGTCCACGACGGCGTGGATATGGTCGGGTTTGCTGTTGAGGCCGCCGGTGCGGGCGCCGGTGTCCAGATCGATGTCGAAGCCGAACTTGGTGGCGATGACGACCTTGTCGCGGAACGGCTCGACCGCCTCGCCGAGCAGGGACTCATTGGCGAACGGCCCATAGGCTTCAGCCGTGTCGAAGAAGGTGACGCCGCGCTCGAAGGCGTCGCGGATCAGGCGCACCGCGTCTTGTGTGGGCGTGGCGTCGCCATAGGCCGATGACAGACCCATGCAGCCATAGCCGAGGGCCGAGACGTCAAGGCCGGATTTGCCGAGGATGCGCGTCTTCATGGGTGTCTCCTATCGATTGGCCTGGACGCCGGTGTCGGAGCCCAGCCATTCCGTAATCAGGGTGATCGTCCGACGTTCCTGGTCCGCCTCCATCACGAAGGCGTCGAGGATGCGCGCGCCGGGCGCGTGGCTGGCGAGGACGGACAGGCTGCTGCCCTGCCCGTAGCCGCCGTGGGTGATGAAGGGGCGCACCGTCTTGCCGGACAGGTCGTGCCGCCGCAGGAAGCTGCGGATCACTGGCGGCGCGGTCTCGCCCCAGATCGGGAAGCCCAGATAGATGGTGTCGTAGGCGGCCAGGTTCTGGACCTCGGCTTTCAGCGACGGCTCGAAGCCGGCGTCCCGCTCGCGCCGTGCCTGATCCACGTTCGCCTGATAATCCTCTGGATAGGGCTCTGCGGGCAGGATTTCGAACAGGTCCGCGTCCAGCGTGCGCTTCAACTGACCGGCGATAACGCGGGTGTTTCCCGAGCGCGTGAAATAGGCGACCAGGATGTTCGATGTCGGTCCCGCTACCGGTCGCGTCTCTTGGGCGCAGGCCGTGGTCGATCCAGCTATCAAGGCCATGGCTACAGGCGCCGACAGGGCTGCGCGCCGCGAGACTCCATGATCGCCGCCATCCGTCATCGCCCGACCCTCGCCTGCAAGTGCGTGGGATAGCGGTCGCCCCGAACCGTGATCTGGGCGAGAGCCGTCTCGATCTTCGCCCAGTCGTCGACCGTCAGTTCCACGTCGGCGGCCCCGAGGTTCTCCTCCAGCCTATGCAGTTTCGTCGTGCCGGGAATCGGCGCGATCCACGGTTTCTGCGCCAGCAACCAGGCCAGGGCGATCTGCGGCGGGGTGACGCCCTTGGCTGCCGACAGGGTCTGAAGCGCTTCGACCAGGGCCTGGTTCTGTCCCAGCGCCTCGCTGCCGAAACGGGGCACGACGCTGCGGAAATCGTCCTTGCCGAAGGTGGCATCCGCTGCGATGGCGCCGGTCAGGAAGCCCTTTCCCAGCGGGCTGAACGGTACGAAGCCGATGCCGAGTTCCTCCAGCGTCGGGATGACCTCCTGCTCCGGCTCGCGCCACCACAGCGAATATTCGCTTTGCAGGGCCGTCACCGGCTGGACGGCGTGGGCGCGCCGGATCGTGTCGACGCCGGCCTCGGACAGCCCGAAATGCTTAACCTTGCCTTCGGCGATCAGGTCCCGAACCGTGCCCGCCACATCCTCGATCGCCACGTCGGGATCGACCCGGTGCTGGTAGTAGAGATCGATCGCCTCGACCCGCAGGCGGCGCAGGGAGCCCTCGGTCGCCCGGCGGATGTCGTCCGGTCGGCTGGACAGTTTCTGCTCGCCAAAGGACTGACCCGGCTCGAAACCGAACTTGGTGGCGATGACGACCTGATCGCGGAACGGCTCAAGCGCCTCGCCGACCATCTCCTCGTTGGCTTCGCCGTAAATTTGAGCCGTGTCGAACAGGGTGACGCCGCGCTCCACGGCGGCCCTGATCAGGGCGACGCCGTCTTCCTTGGCGACGGCGCGGCCATAGCCGTGGCTCAGTCCCATGCAACCGAGGCCGAGGCTGGAGACTAGAAGGCCGCTTCGGCCGAGTTCGCGCTTGTCCATATCCATCTTCAACATCGTCGTTCGGACCATCGTGGGTCGTTCGGCTGGAAAGATAGTGCCAGCGGATAATGTTGATTAGGGTGGGCAATCCGCATGCTCTTGTTAGTCAGGCTTACAGATGGCTCAGCGTTTCGATGATCTCGCCGCCTTCACCGTCGTGGCGCAGGAGCGCAGTTTTACCCGCGCCGGGGCCAAGCTGGGCGTGTCGACGTCAGCTTTGAGCCAGACGATCAAAGCGTTGGAGGGCCGGCTGGGCATCCGCCTCCTGGACCGGACCACGCGCAGCGTGTCGCCGACGGAGGCGGGTGAACGACTGCTCAAGACCGTGGCGCCCCGGTTCGCCGACATCGAACAGGAACTGGCCGCTCTCGGCGACATGCGCGAAAGGCCCAGCGGCACGATCCGCATCAGCGCCGGTGAACATCCGGTGCGCTCGGTTCTCCAGCCGGGCTTGTCCCGGCTGTTGCCCGATTACCCCGACATCCGGGTCGAGGTGATCGTCGACTATGGCCTTATCGACATCGTCGCCGACGGGTTCGACGCCGGCGTCAGACTGGGTGAGCAGGTCGCCAAGGACATGATCGCCCTGCGTATCGGCCCCGACGTGCGCATGGCCGTCGTTGGGTCGCCTGGTTATTTCGAACGTCATGGTCGACCCGCCACGCCGCAGGACCTGACCGACCACAACTGCATCAACATGCGCCTGCCGACGCACGGCGGCCTGTTCCCTTGGGAATTCGAGAAGGATGGGAGGGAGTTGAAGGTGCGGGTAGAGGGACAGTTGACCTTCAACACCATCCGGCCTCGCCTGGACGCGGCCTGCCGAGGATTGGGTCTCGCCTATATGCCGGAAGACATCGTGGCCTCGCAGATCGCATCAGGCGAGTTGGTGCGAGCGCTGGAGGGCTGGTGTCCCCCGTTCCCGGGGTATCACCTCTACTATCCGAGCCGTCGCCATCCTTCACCCGCGTTCGCGCTGCTCGTGGAAGCGCTGCGCTACCGAGAGGGCGGCTAGGTCCATATTCGGGCCACAGGCCAATGACCGCTCCTGGCGCGTAGGCGACCCAACTCCCGCTTTCCAATCGTTCCTTCGACGTATGGCAAGCGGTCATGTTCGCTCGCCCTCAACGCTAACTCGAAGAGTATCGTTATGATTGAGGCGAGAGTAACAGCAGGCGCCGACGCCCTGTAACCGAGCATCGACTTGACGCAGTTGTCGGCATGGGGCTCGACGGCCTGTCAGTCGTCCGATTACCGGCGCATGAATCGGAAAAGCGCCGGGTCGAGGACGTCTGACATCGGCAGACCACGAGGGGGCGGCCCTCAGGCCGCCAGGGCTTCGTCGGCAGGGCCGAAGAACTCATAGTGGATGCGATCGGCGGACACCCCGATGGCGACCAGGTCGGAGACCAGGGCTCGCAAGAAGGGGCGGGGGCCGCACAAGTAGTAGTCGGCTTCTTTCACCGGTGTTTCCGAGGCCAGCCAGGCGCCTGAGATCCGTCCAGTTCGTTCGTGGTCGGCCAGGTTCGCGGCCTCCGGCACGCTTTCGTAGAAGACAGTGTTGCGGCTGGCAGGAATGGCCGCGGCGAGTCGGCGAACATGATCGCCCATGGCGTGGGAGGCGACATCGCGCGCGCCGTGAACATAGTGAACCCGGGCTTGTGGTTGTCGGGCCGCCAGCGCCTCCAGCATGGAAACCATGGGGGTCAGGCCGACGCCGCCGGACAGGAGCACGATGGGACGTTGCGGATCATCCGGCAGGAAGAAGTCGCCCGCCGGCGCGCCGACCTTGAGGATTCGGCCGGGGCGGGCGTTTTCGTGGAGCCAGGTCGAGGCGAGACCATGTGGCTCCCGCTTCACCGAGATCCGATAGGTCTCCCCGTTTGGTGCGGAGGAGATCGAATAGTTACGCTTGATCGGCGAATGCCCGGGTAGGTCAAGCCAGAACGTGAGGTATTGTCCAGGCTTGTGAGCCAGCACCGGGCCACCATCGACCGGCCGCAGGATGATGGAGGTGATGACCGTACTCTCGGGTTGAACTTCCGCCACCTCGAAGGCGCGCCAGCCGTTCCATCCGCCTTCGGCGGCGGCGAGATTCTCGTACAGGGCCGCCTCGCGTGTGATGAGGATGTTCGCGAGGAACCAGTAGGCCTCGCCCCAGGCGGTGAGAACGTCCTCGGTCGCAGCCTCGCCCAGGACGTGGCCGATGGCGCCCAGCAAGGCGCTGGCGACATGGGGGTAATGGTCTGGCATGATCTGCAGTCCGACATGGTTCTGCGCAATGCGTTCAACTGCGGCCGTCAGGGCGCCGAGATTGTCGATATTGGCGGCATAGGCGAGGATTGCGCCTGTGAGCGCGCGGGGCTGAGAGCCAGAATCCCCATGATGCGACTGATTGAAGAGATCGCGAATTTCCGGATTTTGGAACATCCGGGCGTACATCTCCCGGACAATGTCCAAGCCATGGGCCTGAAGGGCTGGAACTGTGGCTTTGACGATCGTGACCGTCCGCTCGCTGAGGGCTTGCGACATCAGTAGGTGTCCTCGGTAAACTGGAAACTGGAAAACGCGGTCGTTCAGGCCGCGGGATTGTTTGGCGGCGTGGCCAAGCCGGGTCAGATCGGTCGGACGCGCGCGGCGCTTCTTAGATGTCGACGCGCGTGAGGGGGCAGACGGTTCGGTGGAGACGGCGAGGCTTCAGGCCGCAGTCTTCCAGGTCGGCTCCAGCGCAGCGTGAGGCGGGCAGGGCGCCACGGCCTGGACCGGCAATCCCCCGAGTTCGTTGGCGTAGCCGTGGTTGACGTCCCGGTGGTGGGCCTCGTCGGCACGAACGACGAGGACAACGTCGCGCAGGGTCGCAGTGTCAGGAAGGTTCCAGTAGCGTTTGGCGATCTCTGGGGCCAGGACATTGGGCGAGCGCCCTTCGTCGATTTCGGCGAGGTAGTGGGTGTAGCTGATCACGGCTTCTTCCTCGAAATAGCCGACCACCCGGTGGGCCGTCTTGTTGGACACGAGATAGAGACCAAAGAAGAAGAGGTAGAAGACCCACTGGACCGAGACGATGACGAACCGCTCGAACAGCGTCGGTTTCGAGATCTCGATGAAAGTCATCAGGTGCATGCGTTCGTTTTCGGCCTCGTCCATCAGGGTCTTGATCCAGCCCCGATCGTCGCACATCCGACGCAGGCAGCTCAGATGGTTGATGGTGGCGCCCACCATGCCCGGCACAGCCGCGACCGTTTCCAGCACGACAGCGCGATGTCCGTATCGCTTGGCGAAGAAGGTATCCGCACAGAAGCGGAGCAGCTTGGTGAAGCCGAAGGCGACGCGGTCCGACAACCCTTTGGGTTGATGGTGGACGGAGAGATCGACGAGTGGGGCGCTCATGGCCTTGGTCCTTGAAACCGGGGAGTCCCGGGCCGGTTCGTCCGGCGAAAGAGGATGAGGCCGATGTAGAAGAGGCGGGCTGAACGCGGTATCCGGGTCTTGACCCTAGGGGGAATTCCGGAGGCGCGGCCCATTGGTGAACAAGGCTAGAAAGCGGACGATGCGCGTCTTTCATTCGTCTTCTCCCCTTGTGAGGCCCTCTTCGCCTTGGCTAGCAGTCGCCACGGTTCTGGTACTGATCCTCATGGGCGCTTGGGCGCGAGCAGGCCTGCCGTCCCTCTTCGACGCCCGGCTGTCCTTTCTGGTCTTTGTGCCGGCCGTGGTGGCGGGCTCAGCCCTGGGCGGCGTCTGGCCCGGCGCCCTGGCCGCCGGCCTGGGCGTCGCGACGGGACTGCTTCTGGGCGACGCTCAGCCGCAGGTGGCGGAGGCCGCGCTATTCCTTGTCGTCGCGGGCGCCGTGACCTGGGGCGGCGAGTGGTTCCAACGGGTTCTGAAGGAGCTTTCCTCCCGTGAGACCCATCTACGGTTGATCCTGGACACCGTGCCCGACGCCATGATTCTCATCGACGAGAAGGGGGCCATGCGAGCCTTCAGCCCCACTGCAGAACGGCTATTCGGCTGGACTGCGGCCGAAGCCATCGGGCAGAATGTCAGCCTGTTGATGCCCGCACCTCATCGCGAAGCGCACGACAGCTATCTTGAACGCTATTATCGAACCGGAGAACGCCGGATTGTCGGCGTAGGGCGCGTCGTGGTCGGTCGTCGCAAGGATGGGTCCGACTTCCCTCTGGAACTCGCAGTCGGGGAGATGCGGACCAAGGAGGGGCGTTTCTTCACCGGGTTTGTGCGGGATCTGACGGAACGCCAACAGGCTGAGGCCAGGATGCAGGAGCTTCAGGCAGACCTGATCCGGGTGTCGCGTCTGACGGCCCTCGGCGAAATGGCGTCAGCGCTCGCCCATGAGCTGAACCAGCCGTTGACCGCGATCACCAACTACCTGAAGGGCGCGGGGCGACTGCTTCGCTTGGAGAATGCGTCGGTCGATCGCGTCTCCGACGCCGTGGACCGGGCGGCTGACCAGGCGCTGCGCGCCGGCGTGATCATCCGGCGCCTGCGAGAGTTCGTCGCCCGGGGCGAGACTGAAAGGCGGATCGAGAACCTGCACTCGCTCATCGAGGAGGCCAGCGCCCTGGCGCTGGTCGGGGCGCGGGAGCACGGCGTTCAGGTGCGGTTCGCCCTCGATCCGTCCGCTGACCTCGTCATCGTTGACAGGGTTCAAATCCAGCAGGTCCTGCTCAACCTGATCCGAAACGCCATGGACGCCATGCAGGACGGCGGGACACGGGACCTGGCCATATCCGCCTCGACGCTGGATGAGGATCATGTCCAGGTCACGGTTTCCGATACGGGGGCGGGGATTGATCCCGATGTGGCGGTCCAGTTGTTCCAGCCCTTCATCACGACGAAGCGGGCCGGCATGGGGGTTGGGCTTTCGATATCGCGGACCATAATGGAAGCCCATGGCGGGCGCCTGTGGTTCGAGGCCAACGCCGCTGGAGGCGCGGATTTTCACTTCACGCTACATCGCGCCCGACTTGAGGAAGAGCTCGCATGACAAACGCTCCGATCATGCACGTCATCGACGACGACGCCGCTGTGAGAGATTCGATCGCCTTCCTCCTGAGTACAGCCGGATTATGCGTGCAAACCCACGAGTCCGCCGTCGCCTTTCTCGCCGTGAAAGACCGACATCCCGGATGCATCATCACCGATGTGCGCATGCCTGACATGACCGGGATAGAGCTGGCACGCCGATTACAGGCGGACGGTTCGGGGGAACCTGTGATCGTCATCACTGGCCATGCCGACATGCCGCTGGCTGTGGAGGCGTTGCGCGCAGGCGTGGTGGATTTCATCGAAAAGCCGTTCGACGACGAATTGCTGTTGGCTTCGATCCAGCGTGCGGCGGATCGAGCGGGCGAAACGGCGTCGGCAGAAGCCGAGAAGCGGATGCTGGTGGCGCGTCTCGACGCCCTGTCAGGACGGGAACGCGACGTGCTCGCAGGATTGGTTCAGGGCCACGCCAACAAGGTCATCGCCTATGATCTCGAGATCAGCGCGCGGACCGTGGAAGTCTATCGCGCCAACCTCATGGCCAAGATGCAGGCTGGAAGCTTGTCCGAACTCTTGCGGATGTACCTCACGGTTCATCCCTAATCGGACGCCTAACTAAAGCGGTTTCAGCGCTGTTGATGGGTTTTTGGATATCTCTAGCGCAGGCAGTACTGGGCCAAGGCTGAACGTGTCCTCTGGGGCGAAAGCGGTCCTGAGGTTGCCGACGGCCGGACGTCCGCTTTCGGGCCGCCAGGCAATGTCCGTTCATGGCGCGTTGCAGCCGTTGGCGACGACTTTTCCGCTGGCTTCTGGTAGCCTCTGTCGCGTGCTGGAAATCGCTGCGATTTCCGTCCCCGTGGTGACCATATGGTGACCATGGGCATCGGTCGGATTGACTGGTGTCGATTCTTATCAATGCTCTCAGGAGTTTATCGGCGCGGATAGGGCGGTTTCAGCTTCCTCTACTGGGACATCGAGCTGGAGCCGTAGGCGACCTGGCGGGGCAAGGGCCGGGCCGCCAGGACGGCGACAGCCTTGCGATCAAACTGACACGAAACTTCATCGTCTCTGACATGAGCGGTCCGTATAGCCACGCTCCGGCGGGGGGCGTTGCGTGTGATCGGTCACGAACAGGAGGTGGGGCGGACGCTGGCGGCGCAGAACCGGGTCCTGCTGGCCTATGTGCGGCGACGGCTGGCGACAACAGCGGGCGACGCCGAGGACGTGGCGCAGGAGGCGATCATGCGCGTCCTGGCGCGGGCGCGTGAGACCCTGATCACCGACCCGCTGTCCTACGCCATGCGCACGGCGCGCAATATCCTGATCGATCGCGGCCGCCGCATCGTCAATGTGCAGATCGAGGATCTGGAAGAGGCGGAACATCTCATCGACAGCGGGGCGACGCCGCTGGAGGCGCTGGACATGAGTGAACGACTGCAACTATGTCAGCGGGCGCTGGAGGCCATGCCGGCCTTGCGGCGAGAGGTCTTTGTGCGACGTCGTGCGGGCGAAGAGTCTTATGAAGCGATCGCTCGTGATCTGAGATTGTCGGTCGAGGCCGTGCAGAAACATTACAGCCGCGCAGCTCAGACGCTGCGCCGAACGGCGGAGGGCCGCCATGCCGACCAGATTTAACCGATCGAAAGATGATCGGGAGGCTGCGCTTTGGGCCGACGCCAGACGGGCGGCGACATGGTCGCCACAGCAACAGGCGGCGCTTGATCAGTGGCTGGAGGGGCGGCCGGAACGGGCGGAGCTGCTGAGGCGGCATGACGCCCTGATTTCCGACGCCGCCGTGATCTGGGCGACGCAGCGGGTGGCGCGGGCGCGGCCGGCGCCGCGGGGGCGGCCCTCGGCGCCGCGCGCCCTTGTCATCGGGGGCGGCCTGGCGGCGGTTTGCGGCGCGCTGGCGCTTGTGACGGTCCTCATGCCGCGAGGGGACCTGATTGTCGGCTCCAGGGGCGTCCCTCAGCCGATCGCACTGGCGGACGGTTCCGCCGTTCTGCTGAACGGTCTGAGCGAAGTTCGTGTCGAACTGGACGACAAGGAACGTCGGTTGCGCCTCAAGGGCGAGGGCTTCTTTGAAGTCGCGCCTGACAAGGAACGACCGTTCTCGGTTGAGGTCGACGGCGTGCGCGTCACGGCCTTGGGAACCCGTTTCAACGTGGATCAACGCCAGACCCCTGACGGCAAGGTGGTCGAGGTGGTGGTGTTCGAGGGCGTCGTGAAGGTGATGTCGAACCGGGGCATGTGGATGAAGGTGCGCGCGGGTCAACGCGCGACAGTCCTGGGCGGCGTGGTGGAGCGCGAGACGATGTTCAGGCCGGAAGCCAAGACCGATGTTCCGTCCTGGGCCAAGGGGTGGCTGGAGTTCAATGAAGCCACCCTGGCCAGTGTGGTCGAGGACCTGGAACGCGCCACGGGCGTCAAGGTCAAGCTGGCGGACCCGGGCGTCGGGCGGGCCCTGGTCAGCGGGCGTTTCGCCTATGATCGACCCGAAGACGCCCTGGCCGCCATGGCTGGAATTCACGGCTTCAAACTGACCCGTCAGGGGGCGGATCATTTTGAGATTTCCAAAGGTTAGGCGACCTTCAGGGCAAGTTTTCATGACAGCTGTCAGGACCTCTGCAGTCGCCGTCTAACCCCATAACGATCCGTATGATCGCAGGGGATTATCGAATGCCTATTCACAAGACCGGCCTGCTCACAGCGGCCGCCATCGCGGTTCTGGCGTCCGCGGCCGCGCCTGCCTACGCCTGGCAGGCGACGCCGGGAGCGGAGACGCGCGCCGCTATTTCCATTCCGGCCCAGGACCTGGGCCGGGCGTTGCAGGCCCTGTCGCGCGACACAGGCCTGCAGATCGTCTTTGATCCGAGCCTCACGCGGGGGCGGACCTCCAACGCCGTCACGGGGGCCATGACGCCGCGTGAGGCCCTGCGTCGCATGATCGCCGGATCGGGCGTCGAGGCGCGCGAGGTGCGCGGCGTCCTGACCCTGGTGCGGCAGTCGGCGGAGGCCAGCGCCACGTCGCCCGACGCCTTTGAGGTCGCCGAGGTCGAGGTGGTCGGCTATGCGGCGGGTCTGCGCCGGTCGCTGGACGCCAAGCGCAAGGCCGACTTCATCTCGGACGTCATCAGCGCCGACGACATGGGCGATCTGCCCGCCAACAACGTGGCCGAGTCCCTGTCGCGACTTCCGGGCGTCAACGCGGTGCGCAACCACACCACGGGCGAGGGCGACCGCATCACCATTCGCGGCCTGTCGACCGAGCTGAACAACTACACCATGAACGGCGTGCGCATGGGCGGCGCCGGTTCGCCGGGCGACAACTTCTATCGCGGCGTGCGCCTTAGCTTTCTGCCGCCGGAAGGCATCGACTCGATCACCGTCATCAAGAGCCTGACCCCGGACCGCGACGGCGACGCCCTAGGCGGCACCATCGACATCCGCACGCCGACGGCCTTTGACCACGACCCGGTCTATGGCGTCCTGTCGGTCTCGGCCGGGATGTTGGACAAGTTCGACGACGAGAAGTCGGGCGAGATTTCGGGCTCGTTCGGGCGCCAGTTCAACGACAACTGGGGCCTGTTCGTCACCGGCAGCTGGTCGCGGCGCAAGTCGCAGTTCGAGCAGAACGGCGTGGACGGCGATAACCAGCCGCCGGTCTGGTACGCCGACAGCGAGACCATGGGCTGGGACACCGCCAGCTTCGTCATGCGCGGCATGAACCTGGGCTTTGGCGAGACCGAGGTAGAGCGTCACGGGCTGAACGCCAGTCTCGATTATCGCGGCGTGGCTCACGACTTTCACCTGCGCGGTCAGTTCAACGAATACACACAGGACGAGTTCGGCAACCGCCTGAACTTCCGCAACGACACGGGCAAGAATTCGACGCGTCTGAGCCAGGTCGACAAGACCATGACGGGCCTGCTGCGGCCCGAGGACGCGGTGATCGGCACGGACGCCAAGCTGGGCCGGATCTACAGCTACACCACGGCCCAGATCGTGGACCGTGACAAGGACGGTCGGATCACCGACGCCGACCGTTCGGCGCGATCCTACTATACGCTGGACGGCGCCTCGGGGACCTGGGACCCGCAGGGCTTCCGCCTGCGTCGCTTCTGGGAGGGCTCGCGCGAGACCGGCACGGTGATGTCGCTGAACCTCGGCGGCGTCAGCCGCCTGGGCGACTTAACGGTCGACTATGACCTCTCCTACGCCAAGTCGGAGGACAATACCGACGACTCCTATGAGATGGAGTTCCGCAGCGACAAGTACGGCTGGCTCGGCAACAAGGGCGTCGATGTCGTCAACTTCGGCGACAGCCGCTTCCCCAAATGGGTGCTGAACGACGCCGGCATGGCGGCGATCCACGACAACAGCCAATACGGGTTCGCCGGACTGTCGGGCGAGATCGGCGGGGCTGAGGAAGAACTGTGGCAGGGCCAGTTCAACGTTGAATGGCGTCCGGTTTCGACCTGGCTGGAAGCGGTGAAGACGGGAGGTAAATTCTATAGCTCCAAGCGCTCGACCTATAGCGGCGAGTTCATGGATCTGGACGCCTCGGGCACCCTGGCCGACTTCTCGCGCTTCTACGGCAAGGAGGTCGCCAGCCTGTTCGACGGCGAGTATTCGGGCCTCTATCGTCTGGGCACGGTGATCGACAACGACGCCATGCTGGCCGAACTGCAGCGCGCCATGGCGGGGAACAGCGATTTCTTCGACGGCTTCGCCACCGATCCCGGCAATGCCGAGCTGAGCGGCGAGGACAGCTTCACCTTCCAGGAAGACATCTTCGCCGGCTACCTGATGGCCACGGCCCGTTTCGGCCAGGCGCAGATCCTGGGCGGCGTCCGGGTCGAGAGCACCAACAATACGATCGACGCCTATATCCTCGACGAGGTTCAGGGCGCGGGTTACGCGACGGACAAGAGCGACTTCATCAACGTCCTGCCGTCGATCCACCTGAACTATGATCTGGACGACCGGACCAAGGTGCGCGCCGCCATCTGGACCAGCTTCGCCCGCCCGGACATCGCTCGCATGTCCTCGGCGCGCGAGTACGGCTACGACAGCGACCCGGACGGCGACGGCAAGATCAATCCGAAGAACGAGTGGCTGCTGGTCGCCATCGAGCAGGGCAACCCGGACCTGAAGCCGATGAAGGCGATCAACTACGACCTGTCGGTCGAGCGCTACAACGGCGATACGGGGGCCTATTCGCTGGGTCTGTTCTACAAGGACATCGAGAACTTCCTTTACCGCTCCTCGTCGTCGAACATCCGCGACGGGACGTCGGGCGTGAACGTGGGCCCGGACGGCGTGACCGTCTCCAAGCCCAACAACGGCAAGTGGGCGCGGGTTTACGGCGTCGAGATGAGCGCTCAGCAGGTCTTCCACTGGCTGCCGGGTCCGCTGTCGGCGCTGGGCGCCAGCGTGAACCTGACGCTGCAGAAGTCGCAGGCCGAGACCGGCATTTCCTGGCACCCGCAGGGCTATACCCTGCCGCTGATGGAGACGCCCGAGGCGGTCGCCAACGTCCAGATCTTCTGGGCGCGCGAGGGCTGGGAGGCCTACGCCGCCTACAGCTATCAGTCGGAATTCCTCGAAGGCATCCAGGACTTCGGCAACAACCCCTATGAGCAGGACTACGAGTTCGTGGACCTGAACGTGCGGCGCAAGCTGTGGAACGGGGCGACGGCGTCGCTGCAGGTCCAGAACCTCTTCGACAACCACACCTACTGGTACACGGCCGGCGCCAGCACGAGCTCCAGCCGCGCCTATATCAAGAATGGGCGGTCGATCTCGGTCGGCCTGACCTACGTCTTCTGATCGGGGAGGGGAGCATGAAGACGACCCACGCCCTGATGCTCGGGGCCACGCTGGCGGCCCTGGGCGGACAGACGATGGCGCAGACGGCGGAGCGTCCGCTGCGTCCCGAACCCGCGCCGGTCCAGGCCTCGGACCGGCCCGTGGTCCCTCCGACCGAGCAGCCGGAACGGATCATCCTGAACCTGACCGCCGATCCGGCGCACGAGATGGCGGTGACCTGGCGCACCGCGCCGGGCGTCGTCGGCTTCGTCGAATACGCCGAGGCCCAGGACGGCCCCGACTTCATCCAGCAGGCGGTCCGTACAGCCGCTGTCACGGATGATGCGACCATCGCCGTCCGCGAGGCGCCCGAGTTCCGGGCGGCCTATCATTCGACGGTGCTGAAGGGGCTGAAGCCGGAGACCGTCTATGCCTACCGCGTCGGCGACGGGGCGCGGTGGTCGGAATGGCTGCAGTTCCGCACGGCGGCGACGACGGCCGAGCCCTTCACCTTCCTCTATATGGGGGACATGCAGAACAACATCCTCAGCGAGGCGTCGCGCACCATGAGGATGGCCTTCCGCAAGGCCGGGGACGCCGCCTTCGTCATCCATGCCGGGGACCTGATCAATCGGCACGACAGCGACAACGAGTGGGGCGAATGGTTCGCCGCCGGCGGCTTCCTCTATGCTCAGACGCCGCAGATGCCGACGCCGGGCAATCATGAGTACGGGCGCGGCCCCGTGCTGAATCCGCAGTGGCGGCGTCAGTACACCCTGCCGGAAACCGGCCCGGCGGGCGTCGAGAAGCTGAAGGAGACGGCCTGGACCGTTGACTATCAGGGGCTGCGCCTGATCTCGGTCGATGCGCCCCTGTTCCACGGCGACGAGGCCATGCGGGCGGAGATGGTGCGCTGGCTGGACGGGCTGCTGGCGAACAACCCCAACCGCTGGACGGCGCTGTTCCTGCACTTCCCCCTGTTCTCGATCGACCCGGATCGCGACAACGCCCGGGTGCGCGACGCCCTCAAGCCGTTGATCGACAAGTACGGCGTCGACCTGGTGCTGCAGGCCCACGACCATGGCTATGCGCGCGGCGCCATCGGAACCGGACCCATGCTCAATGCGGGGCCGGCGCGCCCGTCCGATCACGGCTCGACCTATGTGGTCTCGGTCGCCGGCCCCAAGATGTATCCGGTCGCCGATCTGGGCTGGGCCTCGCGCTCGGCCTCGCGGACCCAGACCTTCCAGACCCTGGATGTGTCGCCTGATGCGGTGGTCTATCGCGCCTTCACCGCGACGGGCCGCCAGCTGGACGCCTTCCGCCTGACCAAGGGCGCGGACGGCGTGGCGCGCGTGGAGACCCTGGCGCCTCGCCCCAACGAAGAATAGGGCGGCTCACCGTGAGGCCGGCTGTCGCGCCGGCCTCACGTCCCGCACCTTTGAGGTTCGGTCTTATCCCGCGGAGGCCGGCGGCGGCTTCGCCTCGGCGGGCGCCGAGCCCTTGGCCATGGCGGAGAGGCGTCGCCTAAGTCTGGTCACGCCCGCTAAAGTCAAGCTAATGTAAACTCACGTAAAATCATACACTTAGTTACATTTCTGGCGTGGCTATATCCGGTCGTGCGGGCTAGTTGCCCCGTCTTCGACCCATCGGGGGGCGATGCTGCGTAGATGGACGTCCGGGCTTCGGTGAAGCGCCGGCACGGAGCTGCGTGGTCATCTTGTCCGTCTCCCGAGTCTTCGGTCGAACCGGAGGCTCGTGACGTGTTGAAACTGCTGAAAACCTTGAAGCGCGTGGCGCTGCGTGTGGCCGCCATGGCTGCGCCCCTGGCGATCGCCGGCGTGGCCGGCGCTGCGGCCGCGTCTGACCTTCAGGTCTCCGCCTACACCTGGGCGCCCAACCCGGTGGCCAACGGCGCGCGTGCGACCTTCACCCTGCGGGCCACCAACAACGGGCCGGACCCGGTCAACGACGCCGTCGTGACCATCGCCGTGCCGTCGCACTTCTCGGTCGCGGCGGGGACCTTCCCCGCCTACTGCAGCCTGAGCGGCGCGGTCGGCGGCCAGACCCTGACCTGCGCCATGCCGCCGATGGCGGGCGGCGACGCCTCCGTCGTCTTCTCTGCGGATGCGACCAGCGCCGGATCACGGACGACGACGGCCAGCATCTCCAGCCTGACCAATGTCGACGGCAACGCAGGCAACGACAGCCTGACGGTTTCTCCGGCGGTTCGCGAGGGCGCGGACCTGTCGGTGGTCAAGGACGACGGCGAGCCGGATGACTCCATCCCCGCCGGCGGCATCCTGACCTATACCTTGCAGGCCAGAAACGCCGGGCCGGACGCGACGGCCGCGATCCGCGTGACGGACAACCTGCCGGCGGCCAGCAATTTCGAGTTCATTTCGGCGGCGGGTAGCGGCTGGACCTGTAACCGCAGCGGCCTGACGGTCGCCTGTAATTATAATGGAGCGGCCCTGATCGGCGATCTGCCGCCGATCACGATCAAGGGGCGGGTGCTGGCCACGGGCGGCACCATCACCAACAACGCCTTCGCCGGGCTGACCAGCCTGCTGGTGCTTGATCCGAACACGACCAACGACGTCGCGACGCCGGTGGTCACGACCATCGAGCCCGGTTCCGATCTGTCGGCGGAAAAGACCATGCCGGCCACCATCGTCCTGGGCGACAGCGCCGACATCACCCTGAAGATCCGCAACGTCGGGCCGACGACGGTCGACGGCGCCGTCATTGTCGATCAGATCGCGCCCGAGTTTGAAATTCTGACGCCCTTGCCTGCGGGTTGCGGCGTCGCGGGGCAGGCGCTGACCTGTACGGCCGGCGTCCTGACGACCGGGCAGGTCCAGACCTTCGTCATTCCTGTCCGCTCGCTCGCCGTCACGAGCGGCGGCGCGGTCAATTCCGCGACGGTGACGTCGCCGGCCGGGATTACAGATCCAATCCCGGACAACAACACGGCCAACGCCGGCTACAGCATCGTCGCGCCGAACGCCGACCTGCGCACGCGCAAGGTCAAGGGACCCAATCCGGTCGAGGCCGGCGAGGAGATGACCAGCACGATCACGGTCCGCAACCTGGGACCGTCGGTGCTGAACTATGACGCGGCCAATCCGCTGCGCATCGTCGATACGGTGACGGCGGACGAGACCTATGTCTCGGCGGCGGCGCCCTGGGTCTGTTCGCAGGCGGGGCTTGAGATCACCTGCGAACTGTCGGGGCCAGGCAGCCTGGCGGTCGGCGCCGATGCGGTGCTGTCGCTCAAGACCCTGGCGGGTATGGGCGCGGACCTGAACCTGAGCAACACGGCCTGTACGGCGGCGAGCGCTTTGCCGGGCGATCTCAACGGCGGCAACAACTGCGCCTCTGCGATTTCGCGTTCGACGCCGAACGAGGCCGATCTGGCCATCGTCAAGGAGGTCAGCCTGAGCGCGACGGGACCCTGGACCCAGACGCCCGCCCTGTCGGTGCCCTTCAACACCCAGGACTTCTACATCCGCTTCACGGTCAGCAACCTGAGCGGCCAGATCGCCCGCACCGTGGTCGTGACCGACGTCCTGCCGAACTTCATCAATGACGCCGGCAACGGCTTCGTCACCGGCTTCAACCTGGAAAGCGCCAGCCAAGGCGCGCCGGCCTACAGCGCGAGCAACGGCAGGATCAGCTGGACGGTGAGCGACCTGGACGTCGGCGACAGCGAGACCGCCGTCGTGCGCATTTCGCGTCCGGTCGAGAGCGGTCTGTTCGACAACGTCGCCGAGGTGAGCTCGCCGGACACGACCGAGGACCCGACGGCCCTGGCCAATAACCAGTCGACCGCCAGCTACGACATCGCGCCGATTACGGACATCACGCTGAACGCCAAGACGGTTTCGCCGAACCCGGCCAAGGTCGGCGTGCTGGCGACCTACAGCATCAGCGTGCGCGGCCTGGGGCCGAACCCGGCCTCGAACGTGGTGGTCGAGGACACCATCGACACGACGCGCTTCGAACTGGTCGGTCAGCCGTCCACCACCAAGGGCGGCGTGACCTGCGTCAAGAATGATGCGACCGGCAAGATCACCTGCCCCATGGGCACGATCAATCGTGGTCAGACCTATCAGATCAGCCAGCAGGTCCGGGCCCTCTTCCCGTTCGGCGGGGCGACCTCGGGCTTCCCGATCGACCACGTCAACACCGCGACCGTGACCACCTCGACCAACGAGACGAACGCCACCAACAACAGCGTCGCCCTGACGCACCCGGTGCTGGCGCCGACCATGGACCTGGCGATCACCAAGGAAGAGCCGAGCGCCGAATTCGACCCGATGCCGTTCGGGTCCGAGCTGGTCTATGACCTGCGCGCCTCCAACTATGGTCCCTCGCGCGCCGGCAATGTGGTCGTCACCGATATTCCGGCCGCGCCCGCCGGTTATACGATGGCCCTGTCCCGGTTCGAGGTGAACCCGGTCGGCGCTGACGGCGGGCTGACGCTCTACACGCCGCCCGCACCGAACTGCGTCACTGTGGCCGGCGGCCAGATCGAGTGCCGTCTGCATGACAGCGATCCGAGCCAGAACTTCCTGGATGAAGAGCGTCAGGTGATCTTCCGCCTGTTTATGGCTGTCACCGGCGCTCCGCCGACGGGTCCCATGACCTTCTCCAACGGCGCCGAGATCGTGTCGCTGGAACAGGACAATACGACGGTCAGTCAGGCGGACAGCCAGTTGGCCAACAATACGGCGGTGCAGACCACGACGGTCATTCCCGCGACCGATCTGGAGGTCGTCAGCAAGACCCGCGTCACGCCGTCGCCGGTGCAGATCAACCAGCCGGTCGAGTATCGGATCGTCGTGCGCAACAACGGCGTCTCGCCGACCACCCAGGTGCGCGTGTCGGATCAGCTTCCGTCGGGCTGGACGCGGGTCAACGTGGCCGGTCAGTACGAAGAGAGCTTCACCGTGGCCGGCGCGGCCTCGGTCTCGAACATGACCTGCTCAGGCGCGAACAAGATCACCTGCGTGCTGGACGGCGACTTCCCCGCCGGGATGGGCGACACCGTGACCCTGACGTTGTTCGCCAAGGCGGCCCATCCGTTTGCGGGCGCGCTGAACACGAACCTGACCAATACGGCCGAGATCAAGCCGGGTCTGGACGGTTCGGGCAAGGAAATCAGCCGCGACACGAACCCGGCCAACAACACCAAGACCGAAACCACCCAGGTCACGACGTCGTCGATCAAGGGCACGGTCTATCGCGACGACAACCGCAACGACGTGATCGACGCCAACGAGGGCATGACCGGCGTCACCCTGACGCTGAGCGGGACGGATGTGTTCGGCAACGCCATCGCCAACCGCACGACGACCACGACCGCGGGCGGCGCCTTCACCTTCGACCGCCTGCCGGCGGGGACCTATCAGATCGTCGAGACCCAGCCCTCGGGCACGTTCGACCGCAACGAGACCGCCGGCACGGCAGGCGGCGACGTCAACAACGCCGCCTATGGCAGCGGCGCGTCGAGCAATACGATCTCCAACATCGTCCTGCCGGCGACCACGGAGGCGACAGGCTATGTCTTCCAGGAAGTCAGCGCGGCCAAGGTGTCGGGCTACGTCTATCGCGACCTGAACAACAACGGCGTGCGTGAAGGCGGCAGCGGCGAGACGGGCTTTGCGCCCGCCGCCTTCGCCTCGACGCCGCACATCCGTCTGACGGGCACGGACTACGCCGGCGGCGCCGTGAACCTGACGGCCAACGTCAATGCGACGGGCTTCTATGAGTTCGCCTCGGTCCCGCCGTCGAACGGCGCGGACGCCTATACCGTGACGCAACTGGTCCAGCCGAACGGCGCGTCCGACGGCAAGGACGCCAACGGCGCCCTCGTGATCGCCAACTCCAGCGGCCGCACGGCGCCGGAAGGCTTCGACATCGGCGCGGTGGCGCCGGGCGCCGATCTGACCGAGCGCAACTTCGGCGAACTGCCGACCTCGCTGCTCAGCGGCATGGTCTTCCTGGACCCGAACGCCGATGCGATCCGCAGCGCGGGCGAGACCACGGGCCTTGCGGGCGCCGGTATTCGCCTGACGGGCCTGAACGACCTGAACGAGACCATCGACTGCCTGATCACCACGACGGCGACCGGACTCTACAGCTTCCCGAACGCGGCTTCGGCCACGCCGACCTGTCAGGTTCTGCGTCCCGGCGTCTATGCGCTGGAGATCACGCCTGCGGCCGGTCTGACCCACACGGGCGCCTTCATCGGCACCTCGGGCGGCGATTCCGGCGGCCAGAGCGGCGCCAATACGGCGGCGCCGGGCGAGGCCAACAAGATCGTGGCCGTCATCGTCGTCACCGCCGGCTCGTCGTCGATCAACTATGACTTCGGCGCCAGCGGCCAGGGCCTCAGCGGCTATGTCTATGTCGACAACAACGACACGGGCGTTCGCGACGCGGGCGAGGCCGGCATTCCGGGCGTGAGCGTCACCCTGTCGGGCACTACCGCGAACGGCCAGAACGTCTGTGACCTGATCGACTGCACGGTCACGACCGATGCGGCGGGCGCCTTCATCCTCCTGACGGTGCCGGGATCGGACGCGACGGGCTATACCCTGACGCAGCAGGCGCAGACCTCTGCGCCCCTGTCGAACTACACGGACGGCAAGGATGCGGCGGGCGTGGTCGGCGGCGTCGTGCGCGGCGCGGCGGCCAATGACGTCATCAGCGGCATCGTGCTGAACGCGGGCGAGCTGGGCTCCAACTACGCCTTCGGCGAGCTGGCCGGTTCGCTGGCCGGTCTGGTCTATGTCGACGGCAATGACGACGGCGTGCGTCAGGCCGGCGAGATCGGTCTGGGCGGCGTCGAGATCATCCTGTCGGGCACGACCGCCGATGGTCAGGACATCTGCGCCTGGCGCGCGGCCCTGGACCCGAGCCAGACCTGCACGGTCACGACGAAGGCGGACGGCTCTTACGTCTTCGACAACCTGCCGAAGGGGACCTATGCCCTGACGGAAACCCAGCCCAGCGCCTATGCCGACGGTCGTGAAGCCGCCGGTTCGGCGGGCGGCGCGGTCAACAACGGCGTCTTCGACGGCACGGCTGCGGCCAACACCATCGGCGGCATCGCCCTGGGCGCCGGCGTGGACGCGACCGACTATGTCTTCGGCGAGCGCGCCGTGGTCATCAGCGGCACGGTCTTCAAGGACCCGCAGCGCGACGGCGTGAACGGGGGCGGCGAGCCGCCTCTGGCCGGCGTGACCATCGAGCTGGTTCAGAACGGCGTGGTCATTGCGACCACGACGACCGGCCCGGACGGAACCTACACCTTCATCGACCTGCCCGCCGGCGACTATACGGTGCGCGAGGTCCAGCCTGACGGCTATGGCTCGTCGTCGCCGAACGAGGTCTCGGTCAACCTGACCCCTGGTCAGACCCAGACGGTCGACTTCGCCGACACGGTCAGCAGCATCGCGGGCCATGTCTTCGTCGACAGCAACAACGACGGCGTGCGTCAGGCCGGCGAGGCGCCAATTGCGGGCGTGGTCGTGACCCTGACGGGCACGGACGCGGCGGGCGGTGCGGTCAACCGCACGGCCACGACCAACGCCTCGGGCGAGTGGATCATCGACGACCTGCTGGCGGGGACCTATGTGGTCGTCGAGACCCAGCCGGCCAACTATTCGGACGGCCTGGACAGCGCCGGTTCGGTCGGCGGCGTCGTGACGACGCCCGGCGACCAGATCAGCGGCATCGTCCTGCCCGAAGCCACCGACGCGATCGACTATGCCTTTGGCGAGCGCGGTCAGGGCGTCAGCGGGAACGTCTATGTCGACGTGGACCTGAACGGCGTGAATGACGGCGGCGATCGTCCGCTGGCGAACGTGGTGGTGGAACTGCGCACCGCCTCGGGCGACCTGGTGGCCACGACGACGACGGGACCGGACGGGTCGTACAGCTTCGGCGACGTGCCAGCGGGCGACTATGTGGTCATCGAGACCCAGCCTGCGGGCTATGGCGAGGGGCCGGAGCATCCGACCAACCGCGTGCCCGTCACCGTCGTCACGGACGAGAAGACCGCGCCGATCAACTTCGGCGAGCGCACCGGCTCGCTGTCGGGCCTGGTCTACAACGACACCAACAACAACGGCGTCCGCGACGCCAATGAGCCGGTCATCGGCGGCGTCACCGTCGTCCTGACGGGCACGGATGCGCGCGGCGAGGCGGTCACACGCACCGTCGTGACCGGACCGGATGGAATCTACCGCTTCACCGACCTGCCGGGCGGGACCTATACGGTCACGGAAACCCAGCCGGACGGCTATGACGACGGTCTGGACACGCCCGGCACCTCGGGCGGCGCATCGGACGGCGGCGACGCCATCACCGGCATCGTCCTGGCCCCTGCGGCCGAGGCGACGGGCTACCTGTTCGGCGAGCGCGGCGACGAGGCCCAGATCTCGGGCTCGGTGTGGATGGACTCTGACCACGACCGCGCACGCGGCGGCGGCGAGGCCCCGCAAGCGGGCTGGACCGTCGAGCTGTTCCTGGGCGACGTCCTGATCTCGACGACCCAGACCGGCGCCGACGGCGGCTATGCCTTCACCGGCGTGGCCCCCGGCTCGGGCTATGGCGTGCGCTTCCGTCACCCGGACAACAACGCCGTCTATGGCGGGGCGCGTCCGAACGAGACCGGCGCGAGCTTCGTCGACGGCGTGACCTCGGCCTCCAATGCGGGCGGCGCGACCCTGAAGGATCGCGAACTGACAGGCATCACCCTGACGCCGGGCGCCGGCGTGGCCCAGCAGTCCCTGCCGCTGGACCCGTGGGGCGTGGTCTATGACGCGGTGCGCCGCACGGCCATTCCGGGCGCGACGGTCCAGATCACCGGACCGACCGGCTTCGATCCCGCCCTGCATCTGCTGGGCGGCGCCGGAAACGCGCGTCAGATCACCGACGCCCTGGGTCTGTACCAGTTCCAGCTGACGGCCTCGGCCCCGGCCGGCGCCTACAGCCTGTCGGTGACGCCGCCGAACGGGACCTACAACCCGAACCAGCCGTCGACGATCATTCCGCCCTGCGCGGGACCGCTGACGGTCAATGCGACGCCGGACCCCCTGCTGGTTTCGACCAGCAACGGCCCGCCGCCGCTGGGCACGGCTGAAGGCTGCCTGACGGGCGTGATGACCACCGGCTATGTGCTGAGCTTCAATATGACGCCGGGCGTCTCGGCCAACATCGTCAACAACAACATCCCCCTGGACCCGATCCTGGAAGGCGCGATCGAGGTCACGAAGACGACCCCGATGGTCAACGTCGTGCGCGGCGGTCTGGTCCCCTATGTCATTACGGCCCGCAACACCCTGGCCGGGACGCTGACGGGCCTGACCCTGACGGACCGCGTGCCCGCCGGCTTCCGCTATCGCGAGAGCAGCGCCCGTATCGACGGCGTGGCGGTCGAGCCGATCCAGAACGGTCGTCTGCTGACCTGGAACGACCTGACCTTCGCGGCGGGTGAAACCAAGCGACTGGAGCTGATCCTGGTGGTCGGTTCGGGCGTGGTCGAGGGCGAGCACACCAACGTCGCCTTTGCGGTGAACCCGATCGTCGATCAGGTCATCTCCAACCTGGCCGAGGCCACGGTGCGGATGATCCCCGACCCGGACTTCGACTGCACCGACATCCTGGGCAAGGTCTTCGACGACCGGAACGGCAATGGCGTTCAGGACGACGGGGAACCGGGTCTGCCGGGGGTGCGTCTGGCGACCGCGCGCGGTCTGCTGATCACCACGGACGCCGAAGGCCGGTATCACATCACCTGCCCGATGATCCCGAACGAGGACCGCGGCTCCAACTTCATCGTGAAGCTGGACGACCGGACCCTGCCGACGGGCTACCGCGTCACCTCGGGCAACCCGGAAACGGTGCGCCTGACGCGCGGCAAGTTCGCCCGCCTGAACTTCGGCGCCGGTCTGCACCGCGTGGTCCGTCTGGACCTGAACGGCGCGGCCTTCGACGGCGAGGCTCTGCGTCCGGAGTTCGAACAGCAGTTCGAGGGTCTGATCGCGACCCTGGCCGAGCGTCCCTCGGTCCTGCGTCTGGCCTATGCCGCCCAGGGTGAAAGCGCGGACCTGATCAAGGACCGCGTCGCCCAGGTCCGTCGTCGCCTCCAGGATCGCTGGAACGACGAGCGCGGCCGCTACCGACTGGTCATCGAAGAGGAGACCGTCGTCCTGTCCACTCCTCATGAGGGAGGCGTGCAATGATCCGCGCGTCGAACAAGCTGCTGACCGCCCTGCTGATGGGCGGATCGGCCATCGCCCTCGCGACCGGGGTTCAGGCCCAGGACGCCGCCGCCGATGATCGTCAGGTCTATTGCGGTCGCGACACGGATCGCCCCTGCGGTCCGGTGGCGGACGATGCGGCGGTTGAACGCCGCGGCGTCGGGAACAACCTGGAAGCCGCTGATCGCGGGGCGGCGCGTCCGTTCCGTGTCAGCGTCGATGGGGCAGGGGAGGACGGCGATGATCTGCGCGCCGACCGCCAGCGTCGTCAGGACCTGGCCCTGGCCGGGGCCGACGTGCGGGTTCAGGCCACGGCCTTCGACGTGCGCCCGGTGCTGAGCATCGTGGCGGAGCAGCCGGTGATCCGCGCCGGCGACGCCGTGCGCTTCTTCACCCTCAGCAACTACGCCGCCTATATCGACCGGGCCGAGGTTCGCATCTTCCGCGCCGATCAAAGCACCGAGGAAGCGCCGTTGACGGTCATCCCGGCGCGCTTCGGCCAACCCGTCCTTTGGACGACCGACCGGGATCAGCCGGGCGAGCATCGCTATCGCTATGTGCTGCGTGTCTATGACGGTGAGGGCCGCTACGACCAGACCTCGGCCCTGACGCTGGACGTGACCCATGCGGTCAACGTCACCAAGCCGGACATCCACGCAGGTCCCCTGTTCGAGAACATGCGCGTCGTTGACGCCATCTCGGTCAAGGGCGCGGCCGTCACCCTGAGCGGCGAGGTCGCTGACCCCGCCACCCGCGTCACCGCCTTCGGAACCACGGTTCCGGTGGATCGCACGGGCCGCTTCATGGTGCAGCAGATCGTCCCCGCCGACACCGCCGCCGTGGCGGTTCAGGTGGCGCGTCCCGGTCAGGTGCCGGTCGATCTGCTGCGCGAGATCGTCCTGCCGCGCACCGACCGCTTCTTTGTCGGCATCGCCGACATCACGGCGGGCAGCCGCAGCTTTGACGCCGCCAAGCATGAACTGCTGGGCGATGCAGGCGATCACCGCGACGACTTCGTCGACGGTCGTCTGGCCTTCTATTTCAAGGGCGTGGTTCGTAACGACTGGCGCCTGACGGCCTCGGCCGACACCGGCGAGCAGCCGCTGAAGAGCCTGTTCGACGGCTTCCTGGAGAAGGACCCGCGCTCGCTGCTGCGCCGTATCGACCCGGAGATGCACTATCCGGTCTATGGCGACGACTCGGTCACGGTCGAGGACGCCCCGACCTATGGCCGCTTCTATCTTCGCGCCGAGAACGAGAACACCGACGCCATGTGGGGCGTGTTCCAGAGCCGTCTGGGGGGCAATGAGCTGATCCGTCACCAGCGGACCCTGTACGGCGCCAATCTGGACTGGCGTAGCGACGCCGTGACCGCGAGCGGCGAGCGTCGCACCGAGATCACCGGCTTCGCCGCCGACCCCGGCACCGTGGCCAGCCGCGAGGACTTCGCCTCGACCGGGGGCTCGGTCTACTTCTTCCGCAACCGCGACATCGCGCCGGGGTCGGAGCGGGTCTTCCTGGAAGTCCGCGACAAGGATTCCGGCCTGGTGCTGGAGCGTCAGGAGCTGATCGCCGCCCGCGACTATGAGGTGAACTACCTTCAGGGGCGGGTCGTCATGCGCAATCCGCCGCCGATGACGGCGGATGCGAACAGCTTCGTGTCCCAGTCGTCGCTGGCCGGGAACCCGGTCTGGGTCGTGGCCACCTATGAGTATTCGCCGGGCCTGACGCGGCCTGAGGCCTTGACCACGGGCGGGCGGGCGCAGCACTGGCTGAACGATCGTCTTCGCGTGGCGGGCAGCGCCTATCATCAGGGCGAGGATCAGGCGTCGCAGGATCTGTTCGGCGCCGACGTCCTGTATCAGCACGCCCCCAACAGCTTCGTGAAGCTGGAGTTCGCCCAGGCGGACGGGCCGGGCGACGGCGCCTATCTGTCGTCCACCGGCGGCTATGACTTCACTAAGGTTCAGACCGAGGCCGACAAGGCCAATGCCGTCAGCCTGACCTTCGCCGGTCAGCTGGACGAACTGGGACTGGAGCGCGACGGGCGCTTCGGCGGCTACTGGAAGACGCGCGAGGCCGGCTTCTCGGCCCCCGGCGAGCTGACCTTTGGCGAGACCCTGGATCAGTACGGCGGCGTCTTCGACATGGCGCTCAGCGACACGGTCCGTCTTCAGGCCAAGGGCGACGTCACCGACGGCCGCCTGACCGAACGTCATGCGGTCGAGGTCGGCCTGCGTCGCGAGACGGCGGCGGGCTGGTTCGGCTCAATCGGCGTTCGCTCGGACAAGCAGCAGGGCCAGCGCACGCCCTACAGCCCGCTGTACGTGCCGCCGCCCAGCGAGGGCACGCGCACCGACGCGGCGGTCTCGCTCGGCTATCGCCACACGCCCGATCCCGAGACGCCCAACGTGGAGCAGCGTGACGCCCCCTGGGCTGTCTGGACCTTCGTCCAGGCGACGCTGGACCATGACGGCGGGCGGGAATCCAATGACCGTTTCGGCCTCGGCGGCGAGTATCAGGTCCACGACCGGCTCAAGTTCAAGGGCGAGGTCTCGGACGGAGACATGGGCTTCGGCGCCGATGTGCGGGCCGACTTCGCCATGACGGATCGCGGCAGCCTCTATCTGGGCTACGCCCTGGCCGGCGAGAACCCTGACGCCATGACCGGCGGTCGTCTGGGCCGCCTGACCGGCGGCGCGCGTCAGCAGATGGGCGAGAAGACCAGCGTCTTCGCCGAGCAACGCTATGACCACGGCGACGGCCCCACCGGCTGGACCCAGGCCTATGGCGTCGACTTCAGCCCCATCGAGGCCTGGACCTTCGGCGCCCGTTACGAGACCGGCTCTCTGGCCGACGCCCTGGGTCAGGAAATCGACCGCATGGCTATCGGCGCCACCGCCGATTATGGCAGCGACCGCCTGCGCTGGGCGTCAGCCCTTGAATACCGCAAGGACGAGGGCGACACGGTCGGCGAACGCACCACGGTCGCCACCCGCAACCAGGTGACGCTGAAGGCCACGCCATCGCTGCGCCTGTTCGCCAAGGCCAACATCTCCCTGTCCAACTCGGATCAGGCGATGGCGATGAACGCCGACTACTACGAACTGGCGCTGGCCGGGGCCTATCGCCCGGTGGACAATGACCGGCTCAACCTGCTGACCAAGTACACCTATCTGGCCGACCTGCCGTCGCCGGCCCAGGTGGACGCCCTGGGGCAGTCGCTGGACTATGCCCAGCGCAGCCACATCGCCGCAATCGACGGGACCTATCAGGTCACGCCGCGTCTGGCGGTCGGGGCCAAGGTCGCCTGGCGTCTGGGCGAACTGCGGGCCTCTCGCGACGAAAGCGCGCCCTGGTTCGACAGCGAGGCGACGTTCTGGGCCGTGCGCGCCGACTATCAGATCGTCCGCCGCTGGGACGTCCTGGTCGAGGTGCGCGAGCTGTCGATCAAGGAGGCGCAGGACAGCCGTCTGGGCGCCCTGGTCGGCGTCTATCGCCACTTCGGCGATCACGTGAAGCTGGGCGTCGGCTACAACTTCACCGACTTCTCGGATGACCTCGGCGACCTCAGCTACGACGAGCGCGGCTGGTTCGTGAACCTGATCGGCAAGTTCTGATCCACCAGCACCGACGCCGCCTTGCAGCGGCGCCGGTGCTGGGTTCTGGCTCTTGCTTACATCCCTGTATCTTGACGGGCAGCGAATGCTGGATGACAGTGTTCGTCAAGCTGCGCAGGTCCGGGGAGGGACCATGGGGAAGCGATCATTACAGGATGCGTCTCCAGTCGACCTGGAGACGGCTTGCCGCGACCACGCTGACGCCTTGCGCGCCATCACCCGCAAGGCGCGCGAAGACGAGGCGGATCTGGCTCAGGACGCCTGTCTGCGCCTGGTCGAGACCGCACAGCGAGAGACGGTCGGCGCTCCTGCCCATCTGTTGTACCGCATCGCCAGAAACCTGGTGATCGACCGCATGCGCGGCCGAGGTCGCGCCGCGCGCCTGTTTCAGGATCAGACGGCTTATGAAGAGCATCGATGTCCGTCGCCGGATCCCGAGCGGGTTCTTTTGGCGACCGAGCGGTTGCGCAGGGCGCTGAAGGTCATCGACGCCATGCCGGACAGGCGCCGTGAAGCCTTCCTGCTGCATCGGATCGACGGTCTCAGCTACCCGCAGATCGCGCGTCGCATGGGCGTCAGCGTCAAGGGCGTTGAAAAGCACATCTCCTCGGCCATGCTGCAGTTGTTGCGGGGCATGCAGGCGGAAGGGTTCGACGACTAGGGCGTGGCGCAGCTCATACGTCTATGATTGTATCTTCCCGTCCTCCCCGGTCGCCCGCTCTCCTGGTTCATGATGATTTCCGACGACATCGAGCAAGAGGCGGCCCGCTGGTTCGCCGCCCAGCGCAGAGGGCCTATGTCGCTGGACGAGCGACAGGCTTTTGACGCCTGGCGCGCCGATCCCTTGCATCAGGCGGCGCTCAACCGGATGCACGAGGTCTGGGGCGAGGTCTCGACGGTCGGAGAGATGGGCGTTGCGCTCAGAAGACGAAAGGCTCGACCTCATCGCGCGGCGATTGCGGCGGTGCTGGTTCTGGGTCTGGCGGTCAGCCTGGGCGGCGGCGTCTGGTGGAAGTTCGATCAGCAGAGCACCCGAACCGGGATTGGCGAACAGAGCAGTCAGGAACTGGCGGACGGCAGCATCGTCGCTCTGAATGTCGTGACCCGCGCGCGCTATGACATCAATGCTCGCGAACGCGTGGTGCATCTGAGCGAGGGCGAGGCGGCCTTCGTGGTGCGCAAGGACCCTGAGCGGCCCTTCCTGGTGCGGACGGGCGGATATGAAGTCAGGGCCGTCGGCACGGCCTTCAATGTCCGCAACCGGGATCAGAGTCTGGACGTCGCGGTCAAGGAGGGGGTGGTCGAGGTGCGCCGACTGTCCGGCGACGAAAAACCCATGCTGCTGCGGGCGGGACAGCGGCTGTACGTCAAGGACGCGGGGGCGTCCGCACGGACCGCGTACAAGGTTTCAGCCATCTCGACGAACGCCGTCGATGAGTGGCGCCAGCGCGTCCTGACCTACGAAGATGCGCCTATCAGCCAGGTCGTGCAGGATGTGAATCGCTTCTACGACCGTCCGCTGACGATCGACCCGGCCCTGGGCCGCCGTCATGTGACCCTCCGGCTGGTGATCGACGACCGGGCCGATACGGTGAAGCGGCTGGCCGCCCTGTTGGGCGCCGAGGTCCACAATATGGGGCGAGAAGACGCGCTGAAACCCTAACGATCACAGCGGTTCCAAGAATTTCTTCATGATCAGGTAGGGTGTTCGCATCCCGCCGCGTCTAACCCCCAAAACAAGAATCTCTTGGGAGGGAGGGGCTGATGATGTTGCGGTCTTCGTATGTTCGTTTTCCACGTCTGCGTATGCTTGCGGGGGCAGGGTGCGCCGCCCTGATGATTGCGGCGGCCATGCCTGCGGGCGCGGCGTCCCAATCTGCGGTGGCGTCGTTCAATATTCGCTCGGCCTCGCTGTCGCAGAGCTTGCTGGAATTCGGACGTCAGGCCGGAATTTCCATCGCCGCCGACCAATCCCTGACCGCGGGCCAGCGCGGCGCGGCCGTGTCTGGCGAACTGCCTGTGGGCGAGGCTCTGGATCGCCTGCTGGCCGGGACCGGGCTGAAGGCCGAGTTCGCCGGCCCCAACGCTGTTCGCCTGGTGCGCGTGGGACAGGGGGACGCCGGGGGAAACGACCTTCGACCGTCCGGCCAGGACGGGGGGCAAGAAGCGACGACCGTCGGAGACATCATCGTCACCGCCCAGAAGCGTGAGGAATCCATCCAGGACGTGCCCATCGCCGTCTCGGCCTTCTCGGCGGAAACCCTGGACGCGATGAAGATCGAGGGCGGCTCGGAACTGCTGCGGGCGATCCCGAACGTCAGTTTCTCCAAGGCCAATTTCAGCATGTACAACTTCTCGATCCGCGGGATCGGGACCAAGGCGGTTTCCGCCTCATCTGATCCGGCCGTGGCGGTCAGCTTCAACAACACCCCGTTGATCCGAAACCGTTTGTTCGAGCAGGAATACCTTGATGTGAACCGCGTCGAAGTGCTGCGCGGACCTCAGGGGACACTCTATGGCCGAAACGCCACGGCGGGCGTGGTCAACATGATCCCCAACCTGCCCGGCCCGGACTTCGACGCGATGTTGAAAGCCGAAGCGGGCAATTTTGGATCCATGCGCGGCCAGATGATGGTCAACATACCTTTGGCTGACACCTTTTGGGTGCGGGCGGCGGCGAGCCTGACCAAGCGGGAAGGATTTGATCACAACACCTTCAAGGATACCCGGGTGAATGGGCGTGATCTCTATTCCACGCGTCTGTCAGCGGCTTGGGAGCCCAGCGATCGGTTCAATGTCAATCTGATCTGGGAGCATTTCGGTGAAGACGACAACCGTTCTCGCACGGGAAAGCAGCTCTGCACGACCGATCCGGGCCCGACGCAGATCGGGTCCTATAAGATCACGAACCCGGAGTTGCAGGGGCGGCTGAGCCAGGGCTGCCTGCCGCGTTCGCTCTTTACCGATGCCGCCTATGGCACGCCGAACGGAATGGGCATGGCCCAGGTCGTCGCGGCCGGTTCGGTCGTCTATGGGCAAATCCTTACTGGCCCGAGGACTACGGCGACTGTCCTTGCGGTTGATATTGGTACGAATCCTTATGCTGGAGTCGTTCAATCTAAGGATTTGAGAGAGATAGCGACGGCCTATGATCCGAGGTTCGTCGTAAATAATGATGTCTATCAAATGAATGCCGTGTTTGATTTAACGCACAGCATTAAGATCACGTCTCAGACGGCTTATGCAAAAGATTACTTTTGGTCTACGCAGGACTATATGCGTTACCCGTCAAATGATATTTTCAATGACAGTAGAAATTTGTATGATAACCGGCGCAGGCCTATTGGCGACTCGTTGGCTTCTCCGGGTGGTGTCTATACAGATCCTCAGCTTGGCCCATCCCAAGGAATGTTGTCTGCTGATATAAGCAAATCTAAGAATGAACAGTTTTACCAAGAAATTCGTATTCAATCTAATTTAGATGGTAGATTCAATTTTAATCTAGGTGCAAATTATCTAAAATTTGATACACAAGATGATTACTATGTATTCAATAATTTATTCTCATTGATAGCTGAGTATAACTATAATAGTGCTTCCGCATCTAACGGGGCAAAAATAACGACAAAATGTTTGGACGGAAGTAAATCTGAATGTGTTTATGTTGATTATTCTCCTATTGAATCCATAGCTGGCGATGGCCATAACTATTTTCGCAGTAAAAATGTCGTTTCTACGCGTTCATGGGGCATTTTTGGTGAGGGTTACTTAGATATTTCCGATGATCTGAGTTTGACCTTGGGGCTTCGGTATACCGACGACAAAAAGACGTCTACGCCATATCCGACCCAGCTCTTGCTCGGCTCTAGCGATCTTTATGGATACGGATATCTGACGGGCGGCAGCGTGGTTCGAGGATTGCCGGCGTCTCCTGATGTTGTTCAGTCCTGGGGTGCGGTTACAGGGCGATTGGTCCTAGACTGGAAGCCATCAGATAATGTCATGGCCTACGCCTCATATGCCCGGGGGTATAAGGGGGGTGGGTCGAACCCTCCGCGTCCAGGGCTGGACCCTCGCGTAGTTCAGTATCAACCGCTCGCCTCGACGTTCGAGCCTGAGTATGTTGATGCATTTGAGGTTGGTTTGAAAACAAATCTATTTGACGAAAAAATGCGTCTCAACGCGACGGCTTTCTACTATGACTACAGCGACTATCAAGTTTCGCAAATTGTTGATCGTATATCCCTGAATGAGAACTTCGATGCGAAAAGCATGGGGCTCGAGTTTGAATTAACCTACAATATAACTCCCAGCTTCAGGGTTGATGCAAATGTCGGGTACTTAAAAACAAAAATTGACGACGGGGAAACGTCGATTGATGTCATGAATAGGACGCAAGGCAATGCGGATTGGATGCTTGTTCGTCCGTGGCTTCAGGTTCCTTCAAACTGCATTGCTCCCGTAAAGCACGTCGAAAAAATTATGACGAACGCCTTCCAAACTGAGGGCGTGAAGTTCCAGGCTATGCAGCTGCTATGTGGAGCTACAGAAAGACTGGGTTCGTTCGATCCGAGTTTCGGTAAAGGTCCACGTTACTGGCAGATGTTCGGCATCGACTATAATCCATTGAGAGATGCGCCGAATGGCGGGCGAGGCTTTGATGTTGATTTAGGCGGGAACGAGCTGCCGAATGCGCCGCGGTGGACCGCTAGCCTTGGGGCCCAGTACACATGGCAACTTGGTAGTTTTGATGCAACCCTGAGAGGGGATTACTACAGGCAGGCGGAAAGCTATTTCCGTATATACAACACGGAATACGACAAGCTTGAATCCTGGGACAACGTTAATCTGTCTTTATCTATAGAAAATATGGAGAGCAATTTTGTATTAAGCGCATACGTCAAAAACGTATTTGATGACTCGCCTATCGTTGATGCGTTCACAAATAGTGATGATACTATGCTTACAACAAACGTATTCACGCTTGATCCAAGGTTGTTTGGAGTCTCTCTTACGAAGAGATTCTGATGTTAATCATAAAATAAATTTGACTAATACGTAATTTGATATCAGTTTAATATAGCTAAACTATTGTGTTTAGTCTGATCAACGGAGAAGGTTTATGAAAAAGCTACTTAGCGTTCTGTCTTCCGTTGCATTGATTTCCGTTGCGGGCGTTTCTGCTGCTAGCGCTCAATCGTTTACTCCGGCTACGAGTACGTGGTCTCTTTCTGGTACATTGAATCTTCGTCAGACTTTGCCTTCGGCAGTTCCTTGCGATGTGCAATTGACGCTTGATATTGATGGCTCTGGGTCCGGGACTATTACTGGTGGTACCTTTGCTCCAGGCTTCTTCCTTTGCGGATCGGCTATTTATCCGCAGAATTTCTCCTGGCCGGTGACTGTGGTGTCGAGCACGCCTGGCGTTTCTGCCGTCCTTGATATTTATGTTGATGTCATTGCTGTGGGCGGGAATTGCACGGGTGTGCTGAGCGGCGTTCAGTTTGATATCGTCAATCAGACCATCGACGTGCCGGCGATCACCTATATTCCCGGATCGCCTGCTACCTGCGAGGTTGACGGTCTTCTCTATGTTGACCCGGTGACGGATCCGGCGCCTCTGGATGTGACCTAATATGAGCGGGTCCATACTGTTACTATATGGACCCGTTTCTTATTTCTGGTGAGGCGTAGTTCTCCACTACGCTTGTGTATACTTCCCGAACGTTTCCACGTTCCGACTTGGCCGGGCGCATGTCGCCCGGCCATTTTTCTTGAAGCCGTTCACCCGGCCTGCGACGCCTTCCAGCGCTCTAGGTATTCCAGCCGCCGCAGCAGCTTTGAGCCTGGGTCTAGCAGGATGTGGGCGCTGGCGGGCGCGATGAAGGTCGCGCGGCCGTCGGTCATGGGCAGGGTGCGGGTCTGGCCGTCCACCTCGACCTCGACGGGCAGGGGGAAGGGGCGGGCGGCGCCGGTCTTCCACTCCAGGGTCACGCGGTCGCCGTCGCGGGTCATGACCAGATCGGGCAGGGCGGCCTGATAGAGATAGGCGTCGAAGAACCAGCCGAGGTCGCGGCCGGTCACGGCGTTGACGATGGCGATGAACTCCGGCGTCGTGGCGTAGCGCGGCGCGAAGTTGCCGGGCTTGGGGTCGGGGCGCCCGTACACCAGGCGGCGCAAGGATTCGTAGAAGGCGTCGTCGCCGATGTAGAGGCGCAGGGTGTGGGCGATCAGGGCGCCCTTGTAATAGAGGTCCAGCCCCGGCCCGGTTTCGCCGTTATAGACCGTGCCCGCGTCCTGCGGCCGGCCCGACACCATGGGGAAGCGGTTGGCGAGCGTCAGCCGCATGGTCTGCAGCTCTGACTGCATGGCCCGTTCGCCGTTCAGCCAGCGGGCGTAGAGGGGCTGCATATAGCTGCCGAAGCCTTCGTGCAGCCACATGTCGTCCCAGTCGGCGTTGGTCAGTTGATTGCCGAACCATTCGTGCGCCAACTCGTGCTGCAGCAGCCAGTCGTAGCCCTTGCCGTCCAGCTTGTAGCCGTTGCCGTAGGCGTTGATGGTCTGGTGCTCCATGCCCAGGTGCGGGGTCTCGACCACGCCCATCTTCTCGTCGCCGAAGGGGAAGGGGCCGATGGTCGCTTCATAGAAGTCGAGCTGTTTGGGGAATTCGGCGAACAGGGCGGCGGCCTTGGCCGGATCGGTCGAGGTCAGGCGCCAGAAGCGCAGGGGCACGGTGTTGCCGAATCGGCTGGGGTAGTCGGCGGCCATCTCGACGAAGGGGCCGACGTTCAGGCTGATGGCGTAGGTGTCGGGCTGGCGCGCGGTCCAGTTCCAAGTGGTCGTGCCGTCGCCGTTGTCGGTCTTGCCCAGGAAGCGGCCGTTGGCGGGGGCGCTGAGGTCGGACGGGACGGTGATGTGCAGGTCGACGCGGTCCGGCTCGCCCTGGGGGTGGTCGACGCAGGGCCAGAACAGGTCGCAGCCCTCGCCTTGCACGGCGCTGGCGATCCACGGCTGGCCGTCGGGCGTGGTGGTCCAGACGAAGCCGCCGTCCCAGGGCGCGCGTTTGGCCTGATGGGGACGACCGGAGTAGGCGATGCGGACGGAGGCGGTCTGGCCGACCGACAGGGGCTGGGCCAGGGGGATGGTCAGGCGGCCCTCGGGGTTGGACCAGTTGGTAATGGACTGGCCGTCCACGCTGATGGCGGCGATGGTGAACAGGGCGTCCAGCTCGACGACCACGGCGGATGCCGGGGCGTTGGCGGTGAAGTCGAGGACGGCGACGCCTTCGATCGACTGGGTCTCGGGCAGCAGCCTGAACGACAGGTCGGCCTTGTCGAAACGCAGGGCCAGTTGTTCTGACGTGCGGGGCGTGCCGCTGGACAGGGTGAAGGGCGTCGAATCGCGAGCCGGTGCGGCTTCCTGTGCAAGCGCTGGGGCGCTGAGTAGGGCGGTGGTCAGGCAGAGGGCGGCAGTCAGGCGCAAGGCTTCGGCTCCGGCAGATGTCGCAGTGACCGTAGCGGGGCAGAGCCGCGCCGCAACCCTTGGCCGTCATCCCAGGCCGCGTAGCAGGACCCAGGCGGTGACGACAGGATGTCAGGCGTGCGGGCTTGGTCCGACGTCTGGGTCCCGGATAACGGCTTCGCCGTTTCCGGGATGACGGAGAGAAGCAGGTAAAGAAAAAGGCCGGTGTTTCCACCGGCCTCTTCAAATCTGGTCAGACGACGCCTGATTAGGCGGCGGCTTGCTCAGCAAGCTTGGCCTTGACCTGACGCTTGATGCGCAGGGCGGCGGTCGACAGCTTTTCGTCGCGAGCCTTGACGATGAAGACGTCCAGGCCGCCCTTGTAGTCGAGCGTGCGCAGGGCGGCGTTCGAGATACGCAGGGAGAAGGTCTGGCCCAGCGAGTCCGAGGCCAGCTTGACCGTCTTCAGCGACGGCAGGAAGCGGCGCTTGGTCTTGATGTTCGAGTGGCTCACATTGTGGCCGACCATCGGGCCGATACCCGTGAGTTCGCAACGACGCGACATCTTAAGATCCTCAAGGTCACATCCGCGATACGTGAGCGGACGCATGAAACAGGTGTTCGCAGCGGGCGGACCCCTGCGAGAGAGGTGGCCGTATAGATGAATGACTCGCGGGCCGTCAAGGCTGGAGTCGAGTCATGCCGGGGATAGAACCGCATGACCGCCGAGGGATCGCCTTCGTTCAGCCGGCGTTCAACGACCTGCTATATAGAGTATCGCATGAAGACCCATTGGAAGCTGCCGCCCATGAAGACGCTGCCTGTTTCGTTCGCCCCCGCGCTGAGCCGTGTTCTGGCCGTGGCCGCGCCCGTCGTCGCCGGCGCCGTCATGCTGGCCGCGCCCGCCGCCGCGCCCCAGGCCCAGACGGCGGCTGCGCCGCCGGTCCTGCCCGGCTATTGGGAATACACCACCAGCGCCCTGGGCAGCCGCGACACCGAAACCAAGTGCGTCCGCCCCAGCGAGATCAACCGCTTCTTCGGCGGGCTGTCGACCAACCGCTGGAAGTGCACCTATTCGACGCGTGAGGTCGGCAACGGCAATGCTCGCTTCGAGGGGACCTGTCAGGACAAGAAGGGCCGTCGCGTCAACGTGCGCCTGAACGGGACCTATCAGCCCGAAAGCTTCCGCTTCAACGGCGGCGCCCAGCTGCTGCGCGGCACCCCCTATATACCCGCCAGTATCACCGCGCGACGTGTGGCGGCCCAGTGCCCGGCGGGCGCCGAGTATTTCTGAGGATCTGGCCTCAACGCCAGACTGCGTTATTTGACCTGCACGGTGCTCCAGCTTGACTGCTAGAAAGGGGCGAACGGGTAGGGAGGGGCGCAGCGATGCGTATCAAGGGTTTGCGTGTGCTGGTCGTGTCATCGGGCGCGCTCGCGGCGGCGGGGTGCGGAGCGGTGGCGGTTGCGCCTGTTGAGGGGGGCGTCGGGGCTGACCCTCTGATCAGAGCGTTTTCCGCGCGTCTGGATGACCTGGATCGGCAGGCCGCGGGGGGCGACACGACGGCGCTGCTGGCTCTGTCTATTATCAAGGCTGAAGGCTTGCGGGGCGTGTCGGTCGATGCCGCCGCGGCCGCTGAGTTGAAGCGCAAGGCGACGGCCCGCGCGGCGCCCATCACCATCACCCAGTATATTCCCGGCATCAACGGCGCCCCGGGACGGACGGCGCTGCTCAACCTGCCGGGCGATGGTCAGGTTCGGCGGATGATCAGCGAGACCGAGGCCTGTGTTTCGATCCTGAAGACCCGACAGGGCGGCGACCTGACCCTGCTGGACGCCCTGATGGATGAACCGGATGGATTCGAGAAATATGAGAGCGCGCAGGCTGAAGCGCAGCAGGCCTGTGGCGGAGCGGAGCGTCTCGGCGTCCTGAGCGAACTCTGGGACGAATCCAAGCCTTGGGGCGATCGACCCCTGCCGTCTTGCGATGACGACGATCAGCGGTGCCGCGTCCTGGCGCAAAAAGTGGCGCGGTTGAACGCGCGGGATCCGGCGCAGGAGGCGCGAGCTGCCGCCGCGCGCGGCGACTTCCGATTGGGCTCCTTCAACCACATAGGCCCCATGCCGACCGGCTGGTCGCTGCCCGGTGTCAACTGTCTGCGCTGGAACCGCGAGCAGATCGGCAAGTGGCACGTCAATCAGGACGTGATCATGCCGGGCGATGGCGAACATACTGCCGCTTCGGTCGCCTTCATCGCCGCCTACAACCGCGCTCTGGCGGGGGATTCCGCCTTCCCCTTTGCCGATGTCTGCGCCGAGGGGCTGGTCAAGCCCGAGGCCAACTACGCCGGGCCGGTGAGGAACTGGGGGCAGGCCGTGCGCAGCGGCGATACAGCGCGGTTGACCGAGGTTCCCGTCGGGCAGGATATCAACGGCCGGGACATCCTGGGCCTGACGCCGCTCGAATGGGCGATGAGCAGGAACGACGAGGCGATGGCCGTAGCGTTGCTGGATGCGGGCGCCGATCCCGACCCGGAGCCGTCCGAGGATGTGGAAGCATCGCCGCCGCTGGCTCTGGCGCTCAGCCGCAACAAGGCGGATCTGGCGAGGCGGCTGATCGCGGCGGGAGCTTCCATGAAGGGGGCACCGGGTGTCTGTCGCTATGGACCTTATGATGGGCCGCCGGATCCGCGTCTGAACAATGGATGCTCATGGGCCGGGCTGCTGATCAAGGCCGGCGCCTTTGATCTTCTGGAGCACCAGGCGAGCGCCGAAGGCGGGCTGGACGCGATCGACGGGAGCGGCGAGTTGTCGGCCGCTTTCCTGCAGGCGGCGACGGCCCGCGATGAGGCGACGGTTGAGCGACTGCTGCCCCATGCAGGACGTCAGGTCGGGGGACGGGAGGGGGTGCTGGACGCCCTGTTCGAGGCTCGTCCCGATCTGGTCGCGCGCTATGTGCTGGCCCGGGGCGGCGGCGCAGCGCGGTCGGCGGCGGAGGAGGGCGTCTGGCGCGCGGCGGCCGAGGGCGGTCGTACGGAGGCGCTGGCCTTCCTGTGGGACTATGGCGCGGACCTGAACCTGTTGTCGGTCGACGCTCTGCGCGGCTGTGCAGAATCGGCGCGTGCGGGCGATGTGGAGGCCCTGCTGGGTTGTGTATCCGCCGCCGGCGAGCGCCGGCTTCAGTTGCAGGCGGCGATCCGGGGCGGCGACGAACCGACGTTTGAGCGGCTGACGGCGGATGCGGCTGACCTGCGGGAGAGGGGCAAGGCCACCCAGTTGGCGGTGGCGGTCGATAAGGGCGCGACGTCCATGGTGCGGAGGTTGCTTGATCGTGGCGCAGACCCTGTCCCGCCCTATATCCCGCACCGGGACAAGGCGGCCTACGACGGACCGTTGAAGCTTGCGGCGGATGCGGCCATGGCGGCCAATGACTATGGATCGACGCGGAAATCAGATCCTTCCTTGCTGGTCCGCGCCGCCGAGCGCGGCGATGCGGTCATGCTGCGGGCCTTGTCGGACGCGGGCGCACGCCACGCTGCGGCGCTGGCGTCCAGCATAGCCAATTTCGGCAATCCGCCGCCAGGACTGCGCGACAGTTCTTTTGAGCGAGGGGCCTCGATTGATAACGAGGGCCTACCCAATCGCGCAGTGGATCGCAACTTTGAAGCCTTCCGGCTGCTGGTCGCCGAGGCAGCGCGCGTGGAGGGGCCGCAAAGCCTGGAGCAGGCTTTCGCCAGCGGGGTTTACAGCGGCTATAACGACGGCCTTCAGGTCTTGCTCGACAATGGACTGGACCTGTCCAAGGCCAAGCAGCCCGAGCGTATTTGGAGCAATCTCACGTCGCTGGGAACGCCCTGCAAGCCATCGACGGCGCGCCTGTTGCTGGCCAGCGGCCTGACGCGATCCTACGCCGCCAATGCGTACACCCACTGGCCGCCGATCCACGCCTTCGCCGTATCCTGCGCGGATGCGCGGGTAGCCGAAATTCTGGTGCGGGAAGGCGGCATGGACGTCAATGAGATCAATACACTGGGTCAAACCGCTGTCGATGTCGCCGAGGCCTATGGTCGCCAGGCCAATCTAGAAGCGTTGAAGCGGTTGGGCGGACGGCCGGCCAGCGAAGTCGCACCTGCGGCTGATCAAGCTCGAAAGCAGACGCGTCGTGAAGAAGAGGACCTGGATCTGGTCCAGGGCGAGGTTCTCTAGAGAGCTTTGCCCAAAGAAAAAGGCCCGGCGTTTCCGCCGGGCCTTTGTCGTACCAGTCGGTCGCTTGGGATCAGGCGGCTTCGGCCTCGGCCTCGGCGGCGGCCAGTTCGGCGGCGGTCGGGACCGGCTTCTTGGCGCTCAGCGACTTGGCCAGCAGGGCGACGGCGGCGTCCTTGTCGATGCGGTTGGCGGCGGCGACTTCGCGGGCCATGCGGTCCAGGGCCGATTCGTAGAGCTGGCGCTCCGAATAGGACTGTTCCGGCTGGGTGTCGGCGCGGTGCAGGTCGCGGACCACTTCGGCGATCGAGATCAGGTCGCCCGAGTTGATCTTGGCTTCATATTCCTGGGCGCGACGCGACCACATGGTGCGCTTGACGCGGGCGCGGCCCTTCAGCGTGGTCAGGGCCTTGGTGACGGTGTCGTCGGCGGCCAGGGTGCGCAGGCCGGCGGTCTTGGCCTTCTTGGTCGGGACGCGCAGGGTCATCTTCTCGTGGTCGAAGGTCACGACGTAGACTTCCAGCGACATGCCGGCGACTTCCTGAGTCTCGATCGCGGCGACCTTGCCGACGCCATGGGCGGGATAGACCACCGCATCGCCAACCTTGAATTCCAGACCGGTCTTGCTCGTCATGTCATTCCTTTCCCGGAACAGGGGCGAAGCGAAGCGCTGAACGCAGCTGATGGTCGAAAACAACCCCGCCGCCGGAAACTGGTCCCGTCGGTTGGGTCGTCAGGTCACACATCAGAAACGAAAGCGGATCACCGAACCTCTGGCCGACCCCGCCTGTTCGGCGGGGGACTGTCGCAAACGCGGGCGGCGCGCATGACTGCGGAACCGCCCGTTTCGAATAGGGAGGAACCTATCATAAAATTAGGAAATCTCAAAACATCCACAGGACGACTGAGCGGTTCCGGCACTTTGTGACCGGATTGTGTCCAGAACTTAGGAGCCCTTGCCGGGTTTGGGGCTGAAGTATTTCTCGAACTTGCCGGTTTCGCGCTCATACTGTTCGCGGTCGGCAGGGGGCGTGCCCTTGACGGTGATGTTGGGCCAGGTCTTGGCGTATTCGGCGTTGACCTGCAGCCACTTGCCGTCGGGCTCGTCTTCGGTGTCGGGGACGATGGCGTCGACGGGGCATTCCGGCTCGCAGACGCCGCAGTCGATGCATTCGTCGGGGGCGATGACCAGGAAGTTCTCGCCCTCGTAGAAGCAGTCCACCGGACAGACCTCGACACAGTCCATGAACTTACATTTCACGCAGGCGTCGGTGACGATGTAGGTCATGGCGGTCGGGCGGGCTCTCTGGCGCAATCAGGGTCGAGGGCGGGCAAATGGCCCCGTCGGAACCAAGTGTCAACCGAGGGCGCTGTTCAGCGATGCGAGAAGCTTGACGGGCTCGAGGCGCGTCTGCATCCCATACGGTTGAAGATCATCGTTCAAAAAGGAGGTTCGCCCATGCGTTTCGTCGCTCGTTCCGCAGTCGTTCGTGTCGGCGCGGGGGCTGTCGCTCTCAGCCTTCTGGCCGGGGGCGCCGTCGTCGCCCAGGCCGCCCTGACCAAGGTCCCGTCCGAGGTTCAGGCCGGCGACTACAAGCTGGATTCCGCCCACGGCAAGATCACCTGGTCGGTCGATCATCTGGGCTTCTCGAAATATTATGGCCAGTTCGTCAATGTTCAGGCCGAGTTGAAGCTGGACCCGGCCAACCCTTCCGCCAGCAGCCTGACGGCGACCATTCCGCTGACCGAGGTGGATTCCAACTCGGACGGGCTGAACAAGCACCTGCAGACGGCCGACTTCTTCGACACCGCCAATCATCCGGTCGCCACCTTCCGCTCGACCCGCATCGTCGTTGATCCGTCGGAGCCGAACGAAGCCATGGTCTATGGCGAACTCACCCTGCGCGGGGTGACCAAGCCGGTGACCATGGAGGTCGAGTTCAACCAGGCGGGCCAGACGCGCGGCGGCTACAAGGCCGGGTTTGACGGCGAGGCCAAGATCAAGCGCTCGGACTTCGGCATCACCTTCGGCCTGCCGGCCCTGGGCGATGAGGTGGAACTGCACATCGAAGGCGAGTTCGTCAAGCCGTAGAGGGCTTCTTTCCTCCCCATTCCATGGGGAGGGGGACCACGAAGTGGTGGAGGGGGCGACGCAAACTTCAGCCGTCGAGACGCCCCCTCCGTCTCGTCGCCTTCGGCGTCGATCCACCTCCCCATCGCTGCGCGACAGGGAGGAAAGAGGTCAGGTCTCCGGCGCGTCGAGCGTCGCATAAAGGGCGCGGGCTTCCTCGGGAGGGCCGCGCCTTTCGCCTAGGTAGAGCACGCGTACGGTGATCAGCCGGCCCCCTTGCGCGAACAGGAGGTCGTCGCCGGGATGGACGCTGCGGCTGGGCTTGTCGAGGCGGGTCTGGACGCCGTGGTGGGTCAGGCGGATCAGGCCGCGCTGGACCATTGAGGCGGCGACGCTGCGGGTCCTGGCGAAGCGGGCGCGCCACAGCCACAGGTCGATACGGCAGCTGTCCTCGCCTCTGGCGGCGGGGGTCACGCGGAGGCGGCCTTGCGCCTCGGGCGGCGCTGGCGGCGGGGAGGCGCGGGCGGCTGGGTCAACTGAGCCAAGGCGGCGAAGGGCGAGTCCTTGGGCGGCGGGGCGGACTGGCCGGGGCGTGCCGCCTTGTCGGAGCGGGGCAGGCGCAGGGCGGCCTGCACGGCGCGGGCCTGTTCGGCGGTCCAGCCCAGTTCGGCCAGGCCCTCCTCCAGCAGCGGCGCCTTGCCCGCCGCGCGTGACAGGTCAGCGAAGCGTTCCAGCGCCTCCACCGGCGTGCTCCACGATCCGACGGCGCGACGCCCGAAGGCTGACAGCGCGCGGGGCGAGGGCGACAGCGATGGCAGGGGCGACAGGGCCTCTCCGCTGGGACGGAAAGGCTCGACGACAAAGGCTTGGGCCAGCAGTCGGGCGCGGGGTTTGAGCGCGCCGGGCAGCCAGACGGAGTGGGCGCCGACTCTGATCGCAAAGGTTTTAACCGTGCGTCGCTCGTGCTGGCTGAGCGCGGCCAGATCGCGTTCGACCTCGGCGCGGGGGATGACGCCGCCCGCCTCGATCAGGCGGAAGGCCAGGCCCCGCGGCAGGCCGGTCAGGCTGCCGTTGTCGAGCGCCTGTCGCAGGCGACGAAGGTCGCGAAGGGCGCGCCCGGCCTCGGCCGTCAGCCAGGCCTCGATGCGCCGCTGGGCCCGCTCGCGCGCCGGGGCCGGGCCGAGATCGCCCAGCAGCCGCACGCGCGGGGCGAAGGGATCGTCGTTGATGATCCGGGCCGTCAAGGCGCCCTGCCACAGCACATCGCCGCCGCCTGAACGCGGGTTGGGAATGAGGCTGAAGGCTTCGTCGGCCTCCGCCGCCAGCTTGCCTAGGCGCCGGGCGATCTCGGGTCCGACAGCGCGGGTCGCGGCCTGTCGCAGCGCCCGGTCGGCGAGGGCCGAGCCGCCTGCGTCGGGGGTGAAGTGGACCCCCTCCAGATGACCGACCACCTCGCCCTCGACCGTCACCTCGCCGTCGTCGGCCACGCCCGCCACGGTGTCGGAGCGCACGTTCAGCGCCCGCATCAGGGCCGTGGTGCGCCGGTCGACGAAGCGGGCGGTCAGCCGTTCGTGCAATACGTCGCTGAGCCGTTCCTCCAGCGCCTTGGTCTTGTCCCGCCACCCTTGCGCCTGATCCATCCAGTCCGGGCGGTTGGCGATATAGGCCAGGGTCCGCACCCCGGCCAGGCGCGCCGACAGCTGGTCGATCTGGCCGTCGTCGCGGTCCAGATCGTTGAAGCGCGGGGCGACCCAGTCCTCGGTCAGGCGACCGCGACGGCTGGTCAGGGCGGTGAAGATCTCCTTCGACAGGCGGGCGTGCTCGTCCAGGGTGGTTTTCTGGAAGTCCGGCAGCTGGCAGGTCTCCCACAGCCGCATCAGGGCGCCGCGCGAGCGGGCGATCTTCTTGATGTCCTCGTCCGAAGCAAAGCGCCGCAGCAGGGTCTCGTCCAGGGCCTGGGCCGTCAGCCGCAGGCCGAAACGCTCGGGCGACACCGTCAGCGAGCGCAGCAGGTCGGGCAGGGTGTCGAAGTCCAGCCGCCCGTGGCGCCATTCGGCGGCCTCGACCGGATCGAAGCGGTGGCTGACCACCTGTTCGAGGATATCCTCGTCCAGTTCCTCGGCCTCGCCCGTCACGCCGAAGGTGCCGTCCCGCAGGTGGCGACCGGCGCGCCCGGCGATCTGGCCGATCTCGGCGGCGTGCAGCCAGCGGGTGCGCGTGCCGTCGAACTTGCGAAGCCCGGCGAAGGCGACATGGTCCACGTCCATGTTCAGCCCCATGCCGATGGCGTCGGTGGCGACCAGGAAGTCCACCTCGCCCGACTGGAACAGCTCGACCTGGGCGTTGCGGGTGCGGGGGCTGAGACTGCCCATGACCACGGCGGCCCCGCCGCGCTGACGGCGCAACAGTTCGGCGATGGCGTAGACCTGCTCGGTCGAGAAGGCGACGACGGCGCTGCGGCGGGGCAGGCGGGTCAGCTTCTTCGATCCGGCGTAGGACAGGGTGGACAGCCGTTCGCGCGTGACGATCTCGGCCTCGGGGACCAGGGCGCGGATCAGCGGGGCCATGGTCCCGGCCCCCAGGAACATGGTCTCGAACCGGCCGCGCGCGTGCAGCAGGCGCTGGGTGAAGACGTGGCCGCGTTCCGGGTCGGCGACCAGCTGGATCTCGTCGACGGCCAGGAACTCGACCTGACGCTCCAGCGGCATGGCCTCGACGGTGCAGACGAAATAGGCCGGGCGCGGCGGGACGATCTTCTCCTCGCCGGTGATCAGGGCGACGGCGGCGGCCCCGCGCTGCTTGACGATCCGCTCATAGATCTCGCGCGCCAGCAGGCGCAGCGGCAGGCCGATCATGCCCGAGGCGTGACCCAGCATCCGCTCGACCGCCAGGTGGGTCTTGCCGGTGTTGGTGGGGCCCAGGATCGCCGTGACGCGCGATGGGGCCAAGCCTGCGGAACGATCACTCATGCTGTGACGAAGGTGGCGACTTCCGCGCCGGGGTCAAGCGCGGCGATGGCGGGCCGGGTGCGGCGCGTCGCTATGAGCTCGGTTTGATCGCAAGGGCGGGCGATGAGCGGGCTACGAGCTTGGCCATTCGTAAACGCTTTCGGCCAATGACTGGAACAGGGGCGAAACGAATCAGGACCGAATCGGCGACTCGCTCCGATTCAGGCTTTGTTCCCTACAAGATATTGTAGCTTAACGCGGATTAACCGCTAGGATTTTCTTGCCTAGTGGAAAACCCGGCCTGACCGTCTTTCCCTCGTCCCCGCGACCCGCTAGGGACGACCTGCGTGGCCCCGTAGCTCAGCTGCATAGAGCAAGGCTTTCCTAAAGCCGAGGTCGGGGGTTGGAGTCCCTCCGGGGTCGCCATGCTTTAAATCTTTATTTTAAATCAACGGCATGACTTTGGTTTGGCGTTGGGTTTGACGCTGCCCTATTCGTGCTTGGGTGGGGAGAGCGGGCATCGGCCCTCCTGAGGGCGGCTCGGGCCAGGGCGCTCCAATTGGAAACGCCCCGGAGCGATCCGGGGCGTTGGAAGCATGGCTCTGGCAGAACCCTATTCGAGTTCGGGACCATTTGCGGTGCACCGGCCCACGCGAACGTTTGCGTAGTAGGAGGTCGTCTGCCCATCGGTGTATTGGCTCGACCCTGCCCAGATCGGATTGCCCATACCGCCGTAGCAGACCCCGTAGTTGCGCCCGACCTCAACGGTGTGGGTCGCGTCGCTGTAGTAGACGGTGTCGTAGAGGATGATCATTGAGGTCTGAGCGATGGCTGCTGTGGCGGTGAGGCCCAGGCAAGCTGCCGCTGCGATGACGAGGCGTTTCGAGAACTTCATTTCACCCTCCAAAACCTTCCCAACGAAGGTTTTGGACACTCGCGTTACGCGGATTGTGGAGTCAACCTTAGATAGGTGTCGTAGGGCCGTTCCGGCGGCTGTCTCTCAAGCGTCCTAAGGTAAGAAGTAGACATAGGCAGCCTTGTGTTTGCTGGCCTGCATGAGGCCCAGCGACAGAATGTCATGCCGCCAAAGTGTGTATTCACATATCTGTGAGTTGCGCGCCCGGACCGGCTGTCATCTGCTCAGGTTCGCGTCGTGGTGGCGCAAGTTGGGAGGAAAGATATGTCGAAACACTTGAAGGCGGCCCTTGCTGTGGCCGGTCTGTTGACCGCCGGTATGGCCGGCGCCGCCCTGGCCAAAACCTATCTCGATCCTCAGATCGCCTACTCCTACGTCCTGTACGAGGACGCCGCCAAAACCATTGTTATCGGGTACGACTCCGATCGGGGCTGCGTCGTGAGCGGGCAGAACGTCTATGCCCAGCGCGTCCAGCTTCACACCCCCTACTTTGACGCCACGCCGATGTACCTCTGCACGGGCGGCGGCCCCTACCTCCCGCCTGAGTGGTGACAAGACGTCGGCTGAACGAACGCCACGCCCCGGTTGAGCGATCAGCCGGGGCTTTCGGTTCGCGGTGGCCGGGTTGCGAAACGCTGGGGTCGGTCCGGCTTGCCGATTCATCAGGCGATGGGGAAGGTCGGGGGCGGCAGGGTCAGTCGGGTGTCCTGGACGGCGTGCTCGCCGAAGAACTTGACCAGCAGGGTCTGGACCTCCGGGTGGGCCTCGAAGACGTTGTGGCCGGCGTTCTCGACCAGAACCTGAGCCTTGTTCTGAAACTGGGCGATGACCTCGGCCTGTTCCTCCAGCGGGGTGCGGCCGTCGAGGGAGCCGGCGACCAGAAGGGCCGGGGTCTCGATGCGGATCGGCTGACGGAAGTCGTCGCCCAGATCGACGCCGGGGATGGCGCCCAGCAGATGCGGCATGGGCAGGTTGAAGGCGTCGCCCAGAACCGCCGTCTTCGCCTCTTTCTCGATCAGCGCCAGGCGTGCGGGCGAAACGCCCGACGCCAGGTCCATCGCCTCCGGCATGCCGGAGAGGTTGAAGTAGCGGTGAGGCGGCGGGAAGAGAGGCGTCAGGACGTCAGTCTTCCCGGCGTCCAGCGCCAGATAAATTTTCGGCAGCATGGACAGTTGCGGCGGATTGGCGACCAGGGCGGAGGCCAGGAGCTGGACCCCGAAACCGCCCATCTTGACGTCGACGGGGCCGTTTTCACCGGCGAAGGTCAGGGTGGCCGGATCAGCCTCGAGCCGCTCATGCACGCGGCGCATCAGGGCCGGCATGTTCGGGATCGCCGCGCGGACGACGGGGTGGGCGCCCATCAGATGATCCACGCGGTCCAGGAACATGTCGATGTGGGCGGGCCGCTTGATGGTCTGATCCTGACCTTCGAGGCTGGCCAGGGCGACGCGGCCGATTGAATTCGGGTGCCGTTTCAGCACCGACAGGGCCAGGTGGGTGCCGTAGCTGATGCCCCACAGGTTGACCTTTTCCACGCCCAGATGGCGGCGCAGGTCCTCGATGTCGTCGGCGTTCTGTGCGGTGTTGTAGCCGGTCATGGCGATGCCGGCGCGGCTCCAGTCGATCCAGGCCTTCTGCATCTCTTCACGATACCAGGCGGTGACGCCGGCATGGGTCATGGCGGGGTAGGGCGTGGTGGCCGCGCGGTCAGGAATGCTGGCCGACAGGCCGACGCCGCGTTGATCGAAGGCGATGACGTCGGCCACTTCTCTCAGGGCCATGAAGATGGGGAAGCGCGGGCCCATGGCGGTGCGCACGCCGGAACCGCCGGGACCTCCGGCCAGATAGACGATGGGCGGGCCAGGGTTCTTGGCGGTCGAGGCGAAGCGCACATAGCCGAGGCGGATACGACGCGAACCGGGGATGCGGCGGTCCTCGGGGACCTCGAAGAAGCCGCGTTCGGCGTCGACTTCCTGGCCGTCGCCGGACTTGTAGCGGAAGGGTCCGGCCTGGGGCTGAGTCGCCTGAGCGCGGGCGGCGCTGGACAGGAACGCCATGCCAGGAACGGCGAGGCCGGCGGCGGCGATTATGGAGCGGCGGTTCAGGAAGGTGTGGGTCATGACGACGGTTGAAGCAGGGTTTTCGACCGTGTGGGGCGCGCTTCGGCGAACGGCGCCCCTGGTTCGGTGAACGGCAGCGCTTTCCGGTGAATGGCGATAGGGTCGCCGTCATGTGGCGGATTCTTTTCATCGCGATTCTCCTGATCTCGCTCCCGAGGACGCTGTGGGCGCAAGAACCGGAGTGGCAGGTCTGTCGCGCTGAAGCGGGAGCGGCGGCGCCCGTGGTGCACGACTGTCGCCCGGCGGGCGATGTCATCGACCCGCAAGGGCGGGAGCTTTGGCTTCGCTCTGTCGTGCAGCGCCCGCAGGGCGACGAGCCTGTCGCGCTCTATGTCGTCGGCGCCGCTTCGTCGGAGGCCTGGCTAAACGGGCAGACGCTCGGCCAGAATGGTCGACCGGGCGGGTCGTCCGCGACGGAAAGGCCCGGCCGATACGAGGCGACCTTGCCGATCCCCGAACGGATGTGGCGAGCGGCGGACAATGTCGTCGTGGTCCGCCTGTCGTCCTTCCATGGTCTGGTGCGCCTGGACGGGCCCATCGCGGCCATCATGGTCGCCCCCTATCCCTGGCCGTCGCGCACGGTGCTGGTGGCGATCGCCTTCCTCATCGCCGGCGCCCTGTTCGCCGCCGCCTTCGGCTTTGGCGTCATCTACAGCCTGCGCCGCACCCGTTCGAGCCTGGCGCTGGCGGGTTTGGCTGGTGTCGCGGGGGTGCAGGCGATGCTGGAGAGTCTGCGGGCGCTGGTTCCCTATGCCTATCCCATTCATGGTTTGCGGCTGGTCGGCATCTGGGTTCTGACCGCCGCCTTCGCGGTTCTGCTCGTCTCCTACGTCGTGTCGCGTTTCTGGCCCCAGGCGCGGCGTCCGCTGATCACCCTGACCGTGGCGGCCGTGGCGGCGACCTGGCTGGCTCCCGGTTTTGATCTGAAGACCGCTGCGGCCTTGATGGTCGGGCTGGCGCTTTCCACCCTGGCGGCGGGCGTCGGGGTGCGTCGCGGTGTGCCGGGCGCACGGCTGACCCTAGCCTATCTCGCCGCCTTCATCGCGATCGGGGTCCTCTTTCCCAACTGGCTCATCGACCTGTCCTACTTCCTGTTCGCCGCTGGGCTGGTTCTTCCTCTGCTCATGGCCGAGGTCGTGCGGCTGGGCCGCGACGATCAGGGACGCGAGGTCGCGCTGACCCGCGCCGCCGCCCGTCCCCACTGTCTGACGGTGGCGTCGTCGCGCGGGGTCGAGCGGGTGCCGCTGGCGGACATCGTCGCCGTCGTCGGGGCGGACGACTATGTGGAGCTACGGCTGACCAGGGGGCGGAAGATGCTGCACGCGGCCCGGCTGGATCGGCTCGAAACAGACCTGGCGGAGGGCTTTCTACGGGTCCACCGCTCGGTCATCGCCAACCTCGCCCATGTTCGCGGCTTCGAGCGGGATGGCGGCAGAGGTCGCCTGCTGATGGATGAAGGCGCGCCCCTGCCCATCAGCCGAAACCGTCTGTCGACCGTTCGCGACGTGCTTGAGGGAACATAATTATACGGAAACTGTCGCCCCGTTCGTCGTGCTATCGAATGGAGGGGGAGGCGGGGATGGACGATGATCGTCGAAGAGTGGTCGCCTGGGTGGGGCGGGACATCCTGCCGCACGAAGCGGACGTGCGCGCCTGGCTCAGGCGCAGCATGGTGCCGGTCAATGAGATCGAGGACATTGTGCAGGACGCCTATTGTCGGCTGGCCGGCATGACGGAGGTGGGCCACATCGCCAACCCTCGGGCCTATTTCTTCACGGTGGCGCGCAGCATCGTCGTGGACCGGATGCGCCGCGCGCGCGTCGTGCGCATGGAAACCGTGGCGGAAATCGACGCCCTGAATGTCGTTTGGGATGATCCTTCGCCCGAGCGGATCACCGCTGCACGCCGCGAGCTGGAGCGGGTGAAGGGCCTGATCGCGGGTCTGCCGGGGCGATGTCGGCACATCTTCGAGCTCCGCAAGATCGAAGGCCTCTCACAGCGCGAGATCGCCAAGCGGCTGGGGGTCACGGAAACCATCGTGGAAAACGATGTGGTGCGCGGGCTGCGGTTGATCCTGAAGGCGATCGCGGAAGGGGAAGGCGAGGCGGCTGAGGCCATAAGAACGGAGCGAAGCCATGGGCGAACGCGCGACCGCAAAGGTCATTGAGGATCAGGCTCTGGCCTGGGTCGCGCGGCTGGACCGCGAGACTTCGCACGCGGCGCTCGAAGCCGAGCTGAACGCCTGGCTGGAAGGCGACAGCCGCCGCCGCGGGGCCTTCTTGCGCGCGCAGGCGGCCTGGATGCAGTTGGATCGGGCGGGCGTTCTGGGGGTAAGTGAAGAGCGAGAGGCGCGGGTCAGGCCCAGCCGCCGCTGGCTGGTCGCGGGCGGGGCCGTCGCGGCGGCTGTCGGCGGGGTTTCTGTGTGGGGAGTGGCGCGGGGCGTGCTGGACGCGCGCATCCGCACGGTGCGCGGCGAGATCCGTCGCGTACCGCTGGAGGACGGCTCCATGCTGGCGGTCAACACCGAGAGCCAGTTGAAGGTGGCCCTGGATCGGACGATCCGGCGCGTCGATCTGGAGCGGGGCGAGACCTGGTTTCAGGTCGCCAAGGACACGGCGCGGCCCTTCGTGGTGGTCGCCGGCGACGTGCGCGTGCGCGCGGTCGGCACGGCCTTTTCCGTGCGCCGACATGAGCGGGGCTCGGACGTGCTGGTGACTGAAGGCGTCGTCGAGGTGTGGTCGGCGCACGCGCCGGAGCATGTCCGGCGCCTTTCGGTAGGGGACCATGCTTTCGTCAGCGAAGCCATGGGGCCGGGGATGAGTCAGAGCGCCGCCGCCGAGATCGACCGCCGGCTGGCCTGGCGAGACGGTGAGATCGTGCTGGACGGCGACACGCTGGGAGACGCCGTCGTGGAGTTCAATCGCTACAACACGCGCCAGTTGCGGATCGAGGGGCCCGGCCTGGCGTCCGAAGCCCTGGTGGGACGATTCCGCACCAATGAGCCGGAAGCCTTCGCTCGCGCGGTGGCGGTGACGGCTGATGCGCGCGTCCTCATGGACGACGAGGTGATCCGTATCTCCCGTCTCTGATCGCTGCGGACAGTAATTGACATGGATGTTTACGGAAGTCGGCGGGCCGAACGTCATCAATGATAAGCGCGAAAAACGCGCAGGGATCGGGGAGGATCTTATGGCCTACAGTTCAGAGTTTCGACACGCGCTGATGGCGACGACCGCCGTCGTCATGATGGCGGCGGCAGGCCCAGCCTGGGCCCAGACCAAGACGTTCAACGTCGCGGCCCAGGCCGCATCCAGCGGCGTAGCCGATTTTGCGCGGCAGGCGGACGTGCAGATCCTGGTCTCGGCGTCCGACGTGCGCGGGCGTCGCACCGCCGCCGTACGCGGCGAGATGGCGGTAGACGCCGGTCTGCGGCAGCTGTTGGCGGGCTCGGGTCTAACCATCACCTCGGGCGACGGGCGCACCTTCACGCTCGGCGTCGCCCCTCAGGTGCAGAGCGCCCTGCCGGAAGCCGCTACTGCGGTCGAAGACATCATCGTCACCGCTCAGAAGCGCGAGGAATCCATCCAGGACGTGCCGATCGCGGTTACGGCCCTGACGTCCGAGACTCTTGAAGCCATGCGGATCGACAGCGGCGCCGAGCTGCTGCGGGCTGTGCCGAACGTCAGCTTCTCCAAGAACAATTTCAGCATGTACAACTTCTCGATCCGCGGGATCGGGACCAAGGCTGTTTCGTCGAGCAGCGACCCGGCTGTGGCGATCAGCTTCAACAACACCCCCCTGACTCGGAACCGCCTGTTCGAGCAGGAATATCTGGATGTGAGCCGGGTTGAGGTCCTGCGCGGCCCTCAGGGCACGCTCTACGGTCGCAACGCCACTGGCGGCGTGGTCAACATGATCCCCAACCTGCCGGGGCCCGAGTTCGACGCCATGCTCAAGGCGGAGGCCGGCAATTACAACTCCCAGCGCGGCCAGATGATGGTCAATATTCCGCTGACCGACACCTTCTGGGTGCGGGCGGCGGCGTCGCTGACCAAGCGTGACGGTTTCGACTACAACACTTTCAAAGACACTCACGTGAATGACCGCGACCTGTGGTCGACGCGTCTGTCAGCGGCTTGGGAGCCGAGCGACAGCTTCCGCACCAACCTGATCTGGGAGCATTTCGAAGAAGAGGATCAGCGCGCGCGGACGGGCAAGCAGCTCTGCACCAAGGACCCGGGCCCGACCCAGGTCGGCAATACGATTGTGCCGACGACGTTCCTGCGGAACAGGCTGAGCCAGGGCTGTTTGGCCAAGACCCTCTACAGCGACGCGGCCTATGACACGCCGAACGGCGGCGCCTTCGGTCATATCTTTATGGCGGGAAATATCGAATACGGCACGGCTCCAAATGGACAAACGATAAGTGCAGTCAATAATTTTGTCGATCCATATCTTGGAGTTAATCAATCTCGTAACTTGAGAGAGATGGGTAGTGCATATGATCCCAAGTTTAGGGCGAAGAATGATCTTATTCAGTTCAATCTTGAATTAGATATTTCTGAAAACATCACTTTCTTCTCTCAGACCGCCTATGCCAAGGACGATTACTGGTCAACACAGGACTACAATCGCTTCGTCAGCAACCCTATATTCTCCGACTCTTCGCAACCATTTGTCGATTGGTTTGGTAATACTGTGGCCAGCTCTCCCTGGATTACGCCTGGCGGCGTGTACACAGACCCTCAATTGGGAGCGTCTAGCAGAATGATAAGTGCTGATGTCAGTTCATCAGACAATAGTCAGTTTGTGCAAGAGTTCAGGCTTCAATCAAATTACGAAAATGGGTTCAATTTTAGTATTGGAGCCAATTATCTGGATTTCAAAACAGAAGATAATTATTACGTTTTCAACAATATATTTACTCTGATTGCAGAGTATTTCTACAATATTGACCCTAGTGGTTTTTCGTATACCGACGGAATATTTAGTCAGATTTGCGATGAAAATGCGACGGCGTGGAAGGAGTGCATCTATGTTGATCCTACGTCGCTCGATCAGCTTGCCGGCGATGGTCATAACTATTTCCGCAGCCGAAATGTCGTCAACGTTCGGTCCTGGGCGCTGTTTGGCGAGGGTTACTGGGATCTGAAGCCTGACCTGCGCATGACCGTCGGTCTGCGCTATACGGACGACAAGAAGGTCACCACGCCCTATCCCAGCCAGCTCTTGATGGGCGCCAACCCGGATGGGACGGGGGGGCTGGGTTCCGGCGGCTACGTCAGTCGGGGCTATCCGGCTGGGCCGGATATCAAGCAGTCCTGGGGGGCTGTCACCGGCCGGTTCGTGCTGGATTGGAAGCCTGACCTGTCATTCACCGACGACACCCTGGTCTACGCCTCCTATTCGCGAGGCTATAAGGGGGGCGGCACCAATCCTCCGCGTGTCGATATCAATCCGGAAGTCGTTCAGTATCAGCCCTTGGCTGCGGATTTCGAGCCTGAGTACGTGAACGCTTTCGAGATTGGCGCCAAGAATACATTCCATGATGGCCGAATTCGGCTGAACGCCAATGCCTTCTACTATGACTACAAGGATTATCAGGTCTCTCAGATCGTTGACCGCATTTCTCTGAACGAGAATTTCGACGCACGGATCTGGGGGCTTGAGCTGGAGGGCATCTTCCATGTGACGGACCGGTTCAGGATCGATTCCAATATCGGCTATCTGAACACGCGCGTCGCCGACGGCGAAGGTTCGATCGATGTCATGAATCGGACGCAGGGCAACGCCGAATGGACGCTGCTCAGGCCCTGGGTCCAGGTGCCGTCCAACTGTATCGCCCCGACCAAACATGTTGAGACCATCATGAACTCCGGCATGCCTGACACCATAATGATGTGGGGGCTCCAGGGGTTATGCTCGGGATCGAAGCGGTCTGGGTCATTCGATCCTGATTTCGAATCCCTGCTGCGTCTCAATGAGATGTTCGGATTTGAATATGACCCTCTCAGCGCGCCCAACGGCGGCCGGGGCATTATGGCGGGCCTGGGCGGCAATGAGTTGCCGAACTCGCCCAACCTGACCGCCAACATCGGCGCCCAATACGTCTTCTCGTTCAGCGGATGGGATATGACGGTGCGCGGCGACTACTATTGGCAGGACGCCAGCTACGCCCGGATCTTCAACACCGAATATGATCATCTGAAGGCCTGGGACAACCTGAACCTGTCCATCGTGGTCGAGAACGCGAGCAAGGATCTGGCCTTCACCGCCTATGTGAAGAACGTCTTCGACGATGCTCCCATCACCGACGTGTTCACCAACAGCGATGACACGGGCCTGACGGCTAACATCTTCACCCTGGATCCGCGCCTCGTGGCCTTCAGTGTGTCGAAGAGGTTCTGAATCCCGCATCCCCATGCGGGCGACTTGAGTACGCCTTACCTAGCCTATGAGAAGTGTTTCCTTCGGCTATCCCCATAGCCATCTGGCCAGACGTCTTCGGGCGTCTGGCCTTTTTTCTGGAACCGCGAGAAGGCAGCGGGAGCAGTTGCGGGCGTGTCGGGCGGCTGCTAGCGGGCGCTGATCGGCGTCGGAGCAAGGAGCGGCAGATGACCCAGGGCGAGGAGCCTATTGATGAAGACGGCGGCGGCTATGACGTCGACGACTGGTCTCGGCTGAAGGCCTTCACCGGGGCGGTGGCGACGCTGGACGATGTTCAGGCGCGCAGGGCCGTCTTTGCTCTGGGCGATACGGAAGAGCCCCGCGTCATCGACATGGAACTGCCGCAGCCGGTCATCTGGTGGGAGGACGACGGCGAGCAGGCGGCGGTGATCGTGCAGGCCGAGGCCCATGTCGGCTCGGACGGGGAGGTCATGGAGGTGCTGGGCCTTATCCTGCCGGACGGGGGCGGGGCGGTGGCCCTGATGGACGATGTTGATCTGGTGGACGACACCGATCCGACGTGGCGGGATCTGGTCGCCAACGCCATCGACGCGGGCGAAGACGACTAAGGGCGCAGCGCCTGCAGCCTTGGACGCCTGGCGTCTCTGGCGCACAAGGGCTGCGGGGGCGATTCCCCGCTTCTTTGATCCGGCCCGCGTATGGGGTGGGTCCAGTCTCAGGACGACATGAGCCATGGCGACCGAAACCGTCCACATTGTTCAGGCCTATATTCAGGCCAAGAACGGCGCCGTGCGCGCTGAACCTCAGATCGGGTGCAAGGACGCCGAGGAGGCGCGCCGCAAGGCCGAGCGGCTGGCCCCCTTGCGGCATGGGGTGGTGGCCTTCACCGTCTCGGCGGACACGGATCTGGGCGACTATGACGAGGAGCCGACCGTCCTGTTCAAGGCCGGTCGGCTGCCGCCGCCGTTCGGCGAGGGCTGAGGCTCAGCCCTCGCGTCAGGCCAGGATCAGGCGCGCAGAGCCTCGACGCCCGGCAGGACCTTGCCCTCCATCCATTCCAGGAAGGCGCCGCCGGCGGTGGAGACGAAGGTCATGTCGTCGGCCGTGCCGGCGTGGTTCAGGGCTGAGACGGTGTCGCCGCCGCCGGCCACGGCGACCAGCTTGCCGGCGTGGGCCAGTTCGGCGGCGTGTTTGGCGGCGGCCACGGTGGCCTTGTCGAAGGGCGGGACTTCGAACACGCCGAGCGGGCCGTTCCAGATCAGGGTCTTGGACAGGTCCATGGCGCGGGCTAGGCGGGCGACCGTTTCCGGACCGGCGTCCAGGATCAGGTCGTCGGCGGCGATGCGGTCCAGGGCGCGCACGCCCGACTCGATGCCCGGCTTCACGCCCTTGGCCACCACGACATCGACCGGCAGCAGCAGCTCGCAGCCCTTCTGACGGGCTTCCTCGATGATTTCGAGCGCGGTGTCGGCCAGATCCTTCTCGCACAGCGAACCGCCGACATCGACGCCCTGGGCGTGCAGGAAGGTGTTGGCCATGCCGCCGCCGATGGCCAGGTAGTCCAGCTTGGCGACCAGGTTCTTCAGCAGGTCCAGCTTGGTCGAGACCTTGGCGCCGCCGCCGATGCCGATGACGGGCTTTTGCGGATTACCGAGCGCCGCGTCCAGGGCCGACAGCTCGCGGGCCATGGCGCAACCGGCATAGGCCGGCAGCAGGCGGGCCAGACCCTCGGTTGAGGCGTGGGCGCGGTGGGCCGCCGAGAAGGCGTCGTTGACGTAGAGGTCGCCCAGTTCCGCCAGTTGCGCGGCGAAGGCCGGGTCGTTCTTTTCCTCGCCCTTGTGGAAGCGGACGTTCTCCAGCAGCAGCACGCCGCCGGCGTCCAGATCAGCCACGGCGGCCTTGGCTTCGTCGCCCACGCAGTCGTCGGCGAAACGGACGGGGCCGTGCAGCAGCAGCTCCAGCGGCTCGACCACGGGGCGCAGGCTCATGGCCGGGACGCGCTCGCCCTTGGGCCGGTCGAAGTGGGCCAGCAGCACGACCTTGGCGCCGGCTTCGCGCAGGCGGTGGATGGTCGGCAGGGCGGCCTTCAGACGGGTGTCGTCGCTGACCTTGCCGCCCTCCATCGGCACGTTGAAGTCCACGCGGACCAGAGCGGTCTGGCCGGACAGGTCAGCGGCGTCGTCGAGGGTGCGGAAGGTCATGATGAAGTTCCAGGTCTTCCTTCTCCCTGTGGGAGAAGGTGGCCCGCAGGGCCGGATGAGGGGCGTACGTATCAGTCGGCGTAAGCCGTGGTCAGGGCGCGATCAAGCGGGCGTGTGCACGAACGGCGGCGGTGATGGCTTCCGGTTCGCTCAAGGCCTGGGCATTGGAGAAGCGCAGGACAGTCCAGCCTAAGGCTTCAAGGTCTGTTTGTCTGAGGTGATCACTTGTCACAGCCTCGTCCCGATCATGGACCCCGCCGTCGATTTCGATCACCAGCCGCAAGCGGTCGCAGGCGAAATCGGCGACGTATCGGCCGATCGGATGCTGGCGGCGGAACTTGTGGCCGTCGATCTGTCCGCTTCTTAGCAAGGCCCAAGCGCGTTGCTCGGCCAATCCTGCATCTTGTCGAAGCGTGCGGGCGAAGACGGTGCGTTCCACAGTCATGGCCGCCGACCCTCACCCTTTCGCGCAGCCAATCGCCTATGGCTCTTGGGCGCTCAAGCCCTCTCCCATTGGGAGAGGGCTCAGCATTCGTGCTTACAGGAACTTGGCCATCACCAAGGCGGTGTCGGCCATGCGGGTCGCGAAGCCCCACTCGTTGTCGTACCAGGTCAGGACGCGGGCCAGCTTGCCGTCGACGACCTGCGTCTGCGGCAGGGCGGCGGTGGACGACGCTGCAATGTGGTTCAGGTCGATCGAGACCAGCGGGTCGGTCGTCGTGGCCAGGACGCCCTTCATGGCGCCGTCGGCGGCGGCTTGCAGGGCGGCGTTGATTTCCTCGACCGTGACTTCGCGACCGGCGACGACCTTCAGGTCGACGACCGAGACGTTCGGGGTCGGGACGCGGATCGACGAACCGTCCAGCTTGCCCTTCAGTTCCGGCAGGACCAGGCCCAGGGCCTTGGCGGCGCCGGTCGAGGTCGGGATCATCGACAGGCCGGCGGCGCGACCGCGGTACGGGTCCTTGTGCATCGTATCCAGCGTCGGCTGGTCGCCGGTGTAGGCGTGGATGGTGGTCATGTAGCCGCGCTCGATGCCGAACAGGTCGTTCAGCACCTTGGCCACGGGGGCCAGGGCGTTGGTGGTGCACGAGCCGTTCGACACGACGATGTCGTCGGCGGTCAGGGTCTCATGGTTTACCTTGAAGACGATGGTCTTGTCGGCGTTGTCGGCGGGGGCCGAGACCAGGACGCGCTTGGCGCCGGCCTTCAGGTGAGCCGAAGCCTTGTCCTTGGAGGTGAAGATGCCGGTGCACTCGAAGGCGATGTCCACCTTCAGCTCGGCGTGGGGCAGGTTGGCCGGGTCGCGCTCGGCCGTGACCTTGATCTTGCCGGTGCCGACGTCGATCCAGTCCTCGCCCGAGGTGATCGTGCCGGGGAAGCGGCCGTGCACCGAGTCATAGCGCAGCAGGTGGGCGTTGGTCTCGACCGGGCCCAGGTCGTTGATCGCCACGACCTCGATGTCCGTGCGGCCATGCTCGACGATCGAGCGAAGCACGAGGCGGCCGATGCGGCCGAAGCCGTTAATGGCGACGCGAACGGTCATGGGGGAGGTCTCCTGAGCAAGGGCGATTTCGATTGGATGCCTTACTCGGACGATCGGCGCTGTGATTCAAGCCCGCCGCCGTAACAAGGTGTGTTCGGACGTAACCGTTTGACCGTCAGCAGCAGCGGAAGGCGCCGCCCGCCCCGAACCGCCGCGCCTCGTGCAGGCGGAAGAATGCGGTGCGGTCCAGCGGGGGCTGATCCGGGTGGGTCGCCTCGGCGTGGGCGACATAGACCTCATAGTCGGGCTGGCCGACCATGAGGCTGGCGGTGCGGCGGGCGTCCTTGCCCCACCGCACCAGCGCATCGCGACAGACGCAGAGCAGGTCTGCGTTGTCAGCCGGTTCCTTCGCCTGGGGGGAGGGCCTAGGCACGGGCGATGTCCATGGCTTCGTCCTCCAGCGTCAGTTCGTGGGCGGCGGGCTGTTCGACCACGGTGGGGTGGTTGATCCGACGGGCCTTCAGGCAGGCGCGCACGCCGTAAACCACCATGGTCAGGACCACGAACAGGAAGCCCGCCGTCAGGGCCGAGTTGACGTAGTCGTTGATGATGATGCGGTGCATGTCGCCCGCCGTCTTGGCCGGGGCCAGCAGGTCTCCGGCGGCCAGGGCCTCCTGATACTTACGCGCATGGGCCAAGAAGCCGATCTTGACGTCGGGATGCAGCAGCTTCTGGAAGCCCGCCGTCAGGGTGCAGATCAGCAGCCAGACCGCCGGAACCGCCGTGGCCCAGGCGAAACGCTCGCGCTTCATCTTGAACAGGACCACGGTGCCCAGGATCAGGGCGACGGCGGCCAGCATCTGGTTGGCGATGCCGAACAGCGGCCACAGGCTGTTGATGCCGCCCAGGGGATCGACCACGCCGGTGTAGAGGAAGTAGCCCCACAGGCCGACGGTCAGGGCCGTGGCCAGGACGTTGGCGGTCCAGGACTTGGTCTCGCGCATTTTCGGCACGGCCACGCCCAGCAGGTCCTGGATCATGAAGCGGCAGACGCGGGTGCCGGCGTCGACCGTGGTCAGGATGAACAGGGCCTCGAACAGGATGGCGAAGTGGTACCAGAAGGCCATCATGGCCTTGCCGCCGATGACGCCCGACAGGATGTGCGCCATGCCGACGGCCAGGGTCGGGGCGCCGCCCGCGCGCGACAGGATGGAGTGCTCGCCCACGTCGCGGGCCAGTTGCTCCAACTCAGCCGGAGTGATGTGGAAGCCCCACTGGGCCACGGCGGCGGCGGCCGAGACGGCGTTGTCGCCGATCACTGCGACCGGGCTGTTCATGGCGAAATAGACGGCCGGGTCCAGCACCGTGGCGGCGATCAGGGCCATGATGGCCACGAAGCTTTCACAGAGCATGGCGCCATAGCCGATCAGCGGGATCTGGTTCTCGTTCTCCAGCAGCTTGGGCGTGGTGCCCGAGGAGATCAGGGCGTGGAAGCCCGAGACCGCGCCGCAAGCGATGGTGATGAACAGGAAGGGGAAGAGGGCGCCGGAGAAGACCGGACCGCTGCCGTCGATGAAGGGGGTGACGGCGGGCATCTGGATGTGCGGGCGCACGATCAGGATGCCGACGGCCAGGCCCAGGATGGCGCCGATCTTCAGGAAGGTGGACAGGTAGTCGCGCGGCGCCAGCAGCAGCCAGACCGGAATGACCGAGGCGACGAAGCCGTAGGCCATCATGGCGATGGCCAGGGTGGTGCCCGACAGGGTGAAGGCCGGACCCCAGAAGGGATCAGCGGCGATATGACCGCCGCCGATGATGGCCAGGATCAGCAGCACCACGCCGATGACCGAGACCTCGCCCACGCGGCCAGGCCGCAGGTAACGGGTGTAGAGGCCCATGAAGATGGCGATGGGGATGGTGGCGGCGACGGTGAAGGTGCCCCACGGGCTTTCGGCCAGGGCCTTGACGACGACCAGGGCCAGAACCGCCAGAATGATGACCATGATCATCAGGACGCCGACCTGGGCGATGATGCCGGGGATGGGGCCCATCTCGGTGCGGACCATGTCGCCCAGCGAACGACCGTCGCGGCGCGTGGACATGAACAGGACCATCATGTCCTGCACCGCGCCCGCCAGCACGGCGCCGACCAGAATCCACAGGACGCCGGGCAGATAGCCCATCTGCGCCGCCAGCACCGGCCCGACCAGCGGCCCCGCGCCCGCGATGGCCGCGAAATGGTGGCCGAACAGGACGTTGCGGGGCGTGGGCACATAGTCGAGCCCGTCGTTGTGGCGCACGGCCGGCGTGGGCCGTTTTGCGTTCAGCCCCATGACCTTTCCGGCCAGGTAGCGGGCGTAGAAACGATAGGCGATGGCGTAGACGCAAAGCGCCGCCACCACGATCCAGACGGCGCTGATACTCTCGCCCTGATGCAGGGCGATGACGCCGAGGGCGCTGGCCCCCAGTATGGCGATGGCGCCGAAAATCAGCGCGGTCCTGAGCTTGCCCATGGCGAAACGGTCCTCCGGGTCGGCTTGGGTGCGACCTTTCGTCCCTTTTTGAACCTTAATGGGCCTGAACGCCAATCGACTAAAGTCGAGGGCTGCTCCCTCTCCCGATGGGAGAGGGCTTGAGCGCACGAGAGCGGAGCGATCGTTCTTCCGCGAAAGGGTGAGGGTTCAAGGGTGTAGTCGGCGTCAGCCGTGGTGCGACGGCTCACGCCGAAGGCGACCGAGGACCCTCATCCGGCCCTTCGGGCCACCTTCTCCCATCGGGAGAAGGATTATGGAGCTACCACCCGCACCCTGCCCGCCGCTTCCGCCGCTCGCTCACGCGCCTGATCCGTATCGGCGCCGCGGGCCAGGGCCACGCCCATGCGGCGACGCTCGAACGCCTCGGGCTTGCCGAACAGGCGCAGGTCGGCGGTCGGCACCGACAGGGCCTCGGCCACGCCTTCGTACATCACGCCCTCGGCCTCCAGACCGCCGTAGATGACGGCGCTGGCGCCGGGCTCCCGCAAGGACACGTCCACCGGCAGGCCGAGGATGGCGCGGGCGTGCAGGGCGAACTCGCTCATGGTCTGGGTCGCCAGCGTCACCAGTCCCGTATCGTGCGGACGCGGCGAGACCTCGGAGAACCAGACCTGATCGCCCGTGACGAACAGTTCGACGCCGAAGACGCCGAGACCGCCCAGGGCGTCCGTGACCTTGCCGGCGATGTCCTGCGCCGCCTGCAAGGCGGTTTCGCTCATGATCTGCGGCTGCCAGCTTTCGACGTAGTCGCCCTTCTGCTGGCGATGGCCGATGGGGGCGCAGAAGTCGGTGCGGACGGCGCCGTCGCGCAGCGACCGCACGGTCAGCAGGGTGATCTCATAGTCAAAGGCGATGCGGCCCTCGACGATGACGCGGGTCGTGTCGACCCGACCAGACGCCAGGGCGTAGTCCCAGGCCTCGGCCACGGCGTCGGCGCGCTCGACATAGGACTGACCCTTGCCCGAGGACGACATGACCGGCTTGACGAAGCAGGGGAAGCCCACGGCCTCGGCGCCCGCCGCCAGTTCCTCGGCCGAGCCGGCGAAGGCGTAGGGGCTGGTCGGCAGGCCTAGCTCCTCGGCGGCCAGACGGCGGATGCCCTCGCGGTTCATGGTCAGTTGGGTGGCGCGCGCGGTCGGGATGACGCGGGCCAGACCCGCCGCCTCGATGGCGGCCAGGACGTCGGTGGCGATGGCCTCGATTTCCGGCACGATGATGTGCGGGGCCTCGGCCATGATCAGGCCGTTCAGCACCTGGGGGTCGGTCATGGGGATGACGTGGCTGCGGTGCGCCACCTGCATGGCCGGGGCGTTGGCGTAGCGGTCCACCGCGATCACCTCGGCGCCCAGACGCTGCAACTCGATGGCCACCTCCTTGCCCAGCTCGCCCGAGCCGAGCAGCATGACGCGCGTGGCGTGGTCGGTAAGCGGCGTGCCGATCTTCATGGGCTCAGGCTCCGGTAGCGGGTTCGATCAGGTCCCAGGCGTTGCCGTAGAGGTCTTCGAAGACCACCACCTTGCCATAGGCTTCGTGACGGGGCGTTTCGCGGAAGACGACGCCGGCGTCGAGCCAGGCGGCGTGGTCGCGCATCAGGTCGTCGGTGTAGAGGAAGAGCCAGACCCGGCCCCCGGCCTGATCGCCGATCCGGGCGACCTGCTGTGGCGTTGCGGCGCGGGCCAGCAGCAGCGAGGTCTGCCCGCCTTTGGGCGTGACGCGGACCCAGCGTTTGCCGCCGCCCATGTCGGTGTCTTCGCTGAGCTCGAAGCCCAGCTTGCCGACATAGAAGGCGATAGCCTCTCCATAGTCGCGGACCAGCAGGCTGACGGCGCCGAGATGGCTCATTGTGCAGGGACCGCATAGAGGCGGCGGAAGGCGCCCAGGGCGGCCCCGTGATAGATGCTGGCGTGGCTCTCGGTCGGGCGCGGGGTGAAGTCCCATTTGACGCCGGGCAGGGCGTGATCGCGCAGGTTGGCGGTCAGGACGTCCATCGGCGCCTGCATCTCCTCGCCCTCGTCGCCGAGGGTCAGGATCAGAGTGCGCGGGTCGTTGGAGTGGTCGCGCAGATGCGCCCCCGACTGCCGCGCCAGCCGTCCGCCGTCCCACCACAGGCTGGGGCTGACGGCGACATAGGCGTCGAACATCTGCGGCTCTTTCAGGAAGGTCTCGACCACGAACAGACCCGCCAGAGACTCGCCCATCAGCGCCGTCTCACCGCTGGTGCGGTAGCGGCCTTCGATAAAGGGCAGGACCTCGTCGGACACAAAACGGCGGAAGCGGTCGGACTGGCCCTGGGTCGGATAGCGGGCGATGAGTTCGGGGTCTTCGGTCGGCAGGGCCAGCTCGTTGCGGCGGTCGACCGAAGCGACGCCGACGACGATGACGTCGCGGGTCGTGCCGACAATGGTCCCCAGTTGGGCGATGCCCGAGATGTGGTGGAAGTCCTGATCCTGTCCGCCGTCCAGGACAAAGAGGACCGGATAGGTCTGGCTGCCTTTCGCATAGCCGGGCGGCAGCCAAACGTTGATCTCGCGCGTCTGTCCCATGACGGTTGAGGGCAGGGCGTAGGACTGGCCGATGATGACGGGCGTCTCGACGGCCACGGGGACGACGGTCTCGGCGAAGGCGGTTGCGCCGCCCGCCATCGACAAGCCGAAGCTCAGGATGAGGGCGAAGCGGCGCATCAGGCTTAGAGCCGGGCCTTGGCGGCTTCGACCACGGCATCGGCGGTGATGCCGAACTCGCGGTAGAGGACTTCGGCCGGAGCCGAGGCGCCGAAGCCGGTCATGCCGACAAAGCCGCCGTCTTCGCCGATGAAGCGTTCCCAGCCCTGCTTGATGGCGGCTTCTACGGCGACGCGAACGGTGCCGCGACCGATGACTGCGTCCTGATAGGCCTTGGGCTGCTGCTCGAACAGCTCGAAGCAGGGGACCGAGACCACGCGGGTCGGCACGCCTTCGGCCTCCAGCGTCTCGGCCGCCTTCAGCGCCAGGGCGACTTCGGTGCCGGTGCCGAACAGGGTGACTTTCGCGGCGCCATTGGCGGCCTTCAGCTCATAGGCGCCCTTGCGCGACAGGTTTTCGCCCGCGTCGGTCAGACGGACCGCCGGGGTCTTCTGACGCGACAGGCACATGCCCGATGGGGTCTTCTTGTGCTGCAAGGCGACCTGCCAGCACTCCAACGCCTCGACGGTGTCCGCAGGACGGAAGACCATCAGGTTGGGAATGGCGCGCAGCGCCGCCAGATGCTCGACCGGCTGGTGGGTCGGACCGTCTTCGCCCAGACCGATGCTGTCATGGGTCAGGACGTGGACCACGCGCACGCCCATCAGGGCGGCCAGGCGGATCGCCGGGCGGCTGTAGTCCGAGAAGACCATGAAGGTGCCGGCGTAGGGGATGACGCCGCCGTGCAGGGCCATGCCGTTCATGGCCGAGGCCATGCCGTGTTCGCGCACGCCCCAGTTGACGTAACGACCGGCGTAGTCGGGCGCGTCCAGAATCTGGGTGTTCTTGACGAAGGTGTTGTTCGAGCCGGTCAGGTCGGCCGAGCCGCCGATCAGTTCGGGGATGGCGTTGAACACCGTCTCCAGCGCCTCGCCCGAGGATTGGCGCGTGGCCAGGGCGGGTTGGCTCGAAACCAGTTCCTTCAGCTTGGCGTCCAGGGCCTCGAAGGCGCCGGTCGGCAGGTCGCCGGCCATGGCGCGGGTGAAGTCGTCACGCTGGGCGTGGTTCAACAGGCGGGCTTCCCACGACTTGCGCGTCTTGGCGCCCTGCTTGCCGACCTTGGCCCAGGCCTTCTGGATGCCTTCCGGCAGGTCGAAGGGGTCGAAGGACCAGTGCAGGGCCTGACGCGTGGCGGCGATCTCGGTCGCGCCCAGGGCGGCGCCGTGGGTCTTGTGGCTGCCTTCCATGGTGGCGGCGCCCTTGCCGATCTTGGTCTTGCAGGCGATCAGCGTCGGCTTGGACTGCTTGGTCGCCCAGGCCAGGGCCTTCTGGATCTGCCTGTGGTCGTGGCCGTCGATGGCCTTGACCGCCCAGCCCGAGGCCTTGAAGCGGGCCAGCTGGTCGGTGTTGTCCGACAGCGACACCTTGCCGTCGATGGTGATCTCGTTGTCGTCCCACATGACGCAGAGCTTGTTCAGCTTCAGGCGGCCAGCCAGGGCGATGGCTTCCTGCGACACGCCTTCCATCAGGCAGCCGTCGCCGGCGATGACCCAGGTGCGGTGGTCGACCAGGTCCGAACCGAAGCGGGCGGCCAGGTGGCGCTCAGCCAGGGCGAAACCGACCGAGTTGGCGATGCCCTGACCCAGGGGGCCGGTGGTCGTCTCGATGCCGGTCATGTGACCGTATTCCGGGTGGCCGGCGGTCTTGGCGCCCCACTGGCGGAAGTTTTCCAGCTGTTCGCGGGTCGCGTCCTTGTAGCCGGTCAGGTGCAGCAGGCTGTAGATCAGCATCGAGCCGTGGCCCGCCGACAGGATGAAGCGGTCGCGGTCGGCCCAGTCGGGACGGCTGGCGTCGAACTTCAGGAATTTCGAGTAGAGGACGGTGGCGACGTCGGCCATGCCCATGGGCATTCCGGGGTGGCCGCTCTTGGCCTTTTCCACGCCGTCCATGGCCAGGACGCGAATGGCGTCGGCCATTTGTTTGGGCGAAGGCTTGGCGAATGCAGCTTGGGCGTCGGTCACGGCGAGACCTTTCCTCAGGAAACAGGATATAGCGGGGCGGCGCCGCTTTACCCCGACGCGCGCACAGGTTCTATACGGAATCTGGACGAAAGGACCCCAATGGACGCCGTTACGGCCGCAAAGACACGCATCGACAAGGCCCTGGCCCTGCTGGAACGCAAGGTGCTGGAGCTGAAGGCGCGTCCGGCCACCGCCCCCGCCATCACCGACGACGACCTGTTTGCGCCCCGGGCGTCGAACGCCGCCGACCTGGTGCGCATCGCCGAGCTTGAGGCCGCGGGCCGTGACGCGGCCGAGGCTCTGGGCCGCGCGGCCGAGGCCGTGCGCGAGGTTCTGGCCGAACAGGAGGCGCGCTGATGGCGACCGTCACAGTGGATATCAACGGCCGTCCCTACGCCGTCGGTTGCGCCGACGGCCAGGAAGAGCGCGTCCGCACCCTGGCCCAACAGTTCGACGTCCATGTGCGCCAGATTTCCGGCGAGGTCGGCCATGTGGGTGATCTGCGTCTGTTCCTGATGGCCTCGCTGATGCTGGCCGACGAACTGCAGGAGGCCCGACAGCGCCTGGAGAAGGGCCAGGGGCCGGTCCCGCAGGACGGTCCGGTCAAGGCCCCGCCGCCGCCCGCCGGCGACGGCGTCGCCGAGGCCTTGAACGCGGTGGCCGCGCGCATCGAGAAGATCTGCCAGACGATCTAGGGAATTCTCCCTCCCACTTGGGGGAGGGTGGCTGACGCGAAGCGTCAGACGGGTGGGGGCGGCAAGGCAAATCAGCCGCGCCGCCTAGCATCGCCACGCCCTCCCCACCCGGTCGCTGCGCGACCACCCTCCCCAAAATGGGGAGGGAGAGGCCATTGTTGAAACGCCTCGGACCGCCTATCTTGTCCGATGGCGGGTCCTGCTGCGGCTCACGTCGAAGACAACATATCCTTCTGACCTTAATTCACTCTAAGGGATCTGTCCCTGACCGGGCTCGAGGGCTTGGTCATATGGAGCCCACCTGGCTACCCAGGTCGAGAGGATTTAAACGTTCTTCACGGTTCTTGCGGCGCCGCCACCCTTCTCCTTTTTTTTGCGCTATCGCTTGGCCCAGCGGGGCCTCGCTGCTTGAGCGCGGTTTGCGCTATCGCTCGCGGCTTGAGCGCAGCTTTGTCTTTCCTCCCTGTTCGCGGAGCGAATGGGGAGGTGGATCGGCGGCGCAGCCGACGAGACGGAGGGGGCGACTCCACGTCAGATGTCTGCGCCGCCCCCTCCACCACTTCGTGGTCCCCCTCCCCACAAAGTGGGGAGGAAAGGCAGACGTCGGTGGTGTAGAGAATCCCCATGACCTCCAAGCACGAACTCCGCGCCTCCATGCGCGCCCTGCGCAAGCGGCTGGCCGAGGTCGATAACGAAGCCGCCGAGCGCGCCGCCGGTCATGCCGCAGCCCTGCCGGCCGGGGACATGGTCGCCCTCTATCGCGCCATGGGGTCGGAACTGGACACGGACGCCCTGGCCATGGCCCTACATCAGGCGGGGCGTCGCCTCTGCCTGCCGGTGGTCATCGAGCGCGACGCGGCCATGATCTTTCGCGCCTGGGCGCCGGGCGAGCCGCTGGAGCTGGACGCCGCTGGATGTCCCGCGCCTCTGCCCCTGACCGAAGTCGTCACGCCCGATCTGATCCTGACGCCCCTGCTGGCCTTTGACGCCCACGGCGGGCGCTTGGGGCAGGGCGGGGGCTATTACGACCGGACCTTCGCCGTCCTGCCCGATGCGGTGCGCGTCGGCTTCGCCTACGCCGGGCAGCAGGTCGAGCGCCTGGCGCTAGAGCCTCATGACATGCGTCTGCATGGCGTTCTGACCGAGACCGGCTATAGAGCCGTCCCATGAGACTGGCATTTTTCGGTGACGTGGTCGGCAAGTCCGGGCGCGATGGGCTTTCGGATCATCTTCCGGGGCTGAGGCGCGACCTCAAACTCGACTTCGTGGTGGTCAACGCCGAGAACGCCGCGGGCGGCTTCGGCATCACCGAGAACACGGCGCGCGAGATCTTCGCCGCCGGGGCCGATGTCCTGACCCTGGGCAACCACAGCTGGGATCAGCGCGAGGCCCTGACCTATATCGTGCGCGAGCCGCGCCTGATCCGTCCCGCCAACTATCCGCGCCTGATGGACGCGCCGGGACGGGGCGCTGATGTCTTCGTGACCGCTGACGGCCGCCGGGTGCTGGTTATCAACGTCCTGGGCCGCATCCACATGGACCCGATGGACGACCCGTTCAGCGCCGTCGAGCGCGAGCTGGAGGCCGCGCCGCTCGGCGTCGTCGCCGACGCCGTCATCGTCGACATGCACGCTGAGGCGACCAGCGAGAAGATGGGCATGGGCCACTTCTGCGACGGCCGCGCCAGCCTGGTGGTCGGCACCCACACCCACGTCCCGACCGCCGATGCCCAGATCCTGCCCCACGGCACGGCCTATCAGACCGACGCCGGCGGTTGCTGCGACTACGACTCGGTCATCGGCAACGACAAGGAAGAGCCGCTGCGACGCTTCACCACCCGTCTGTCGGGCGGACGCTATGTCCCCGCCAGCGGCCCGGCCACCATCTGCGGCGTCTTCGTCGAGACTGACGACCGCACAGGCCTGGCGACGCGGGTCGAAGCCATCCGCGTCGGCGGCCGCCTGAGCCAGGCTATTCCGCAGGTTTAAGCTGCGACTGGCCGGTCCCGCCGCGCCCGCAACCTCAGCCGCATGGTCCGTTGGCTGCGCAACGTCACCTGATGGACGGGGCGCGGCTCGACCGGGGTGATGGCCTCGACCTCGGCGGCCTTGAGGATTTCGGCCAGGGCGATGATCGCCTCCTGCATGGCGAAGGCGGCGCCGATGCAGATGCGCGGGCCGCCGCTGAAGGGCAGCCAGGCGTAGCGGTCGATGGACTTGCGGTTCTCGGGCAGGAAGCGCTCGGGCCGGAAGGCGTCGGGCTCGTCCCACAGCTTTTCGTGGCGATGGATGACCCAGGGCACGATCAGCACGCTCTGGCCCGCCTTGACTGCGTAGCCGCCGATCACGTCGTCGGCCACGGCCTGCCGTATCATGGCCGGGGCGGGCGGGAACAGGCGCATGGCCTCCTCGATCACTGCCCGGTGCCAGTGCAGGTCGCGAAGACCCGCGGCGCTGCGGTCCCAGCTGTCGGCTTCAGCCTTCAGGATGTCGGCCACGCGCTTGTCGCGGCTGATCAGGTGCAGGGTCCAGCCCAGGGTCCGCGCCGTCGTCTCATGCCCGGCCAGGATGAAGGTCAGGATGTTGGACGCCACCTCATGATCCGACAGGCCTGAGCCGTCGCCCTCCTCGTCGCGGGCGCTGAGCAGGGCGGTCAGCAGGTCTTCGGGCGCGTCCCCGTCCTGTTCGATCCGCGCGCGGCGTCGCGCCACCAGAGCGTCGACGCGGTCCTTGAAGAAACGCGCGTCCCCGCCTGAGGCCACACGGCCCAGGCGCGGAATCCAGTCGGGGGCCTTCAGCGCGTCCAGCGGACTGATCCGCGCCCCGACCGCCAGGAAATGGTTAAGCGCCTTCTCGAAGCCCGCCGCGTCGCCGTCGAGATCGTCATAGAACAGCGCCGCCGACAGGATGTCGAAGGTCAGGCCGCTCATCTCGCTGTCGATGTTCAGAACCCGCGCGCCGTGCTCCAGCCGCCAGCTCTCGACCCGGCGGCGGCAGACCCGGTCCATGGCCTCGGCGGTGCGCGCCGTATGGGCGGGGGTGAACAGGGGGGCCATGATGCGCCGGGCGCGCCGCCACTGCTCACCCTCGGTCAGCAGCAGGCCGTCGGCCAGCATGGGGCCCAGCACGCGGCGTTGCAGATCGCCCTTCTCATAGTTGGCGGCGTTGTCGGTCAGGACGTGACGCACGCCCGCCGGATCGCTGACCACCAGGGTCTTGCCCAGCGGCGAGGCCCCGTCGATGTAGAGCTCGGTGAAGTGGGCGTGGCTCCAGATCTGCAAGGGATCGCGCCAGCTCTGCCACAGGAAATGCGGCAGGTTCATCCTCTGGGTCCGGCGCGGCGGCGTCCAGGGGCGGAAGGTTGAGGCGGCGGCGTCGGTCATGAAGCGCTCCCTTTCAGGGTCGATCCATATGTATTGACGATAATGTCAAAAGGAAGGGGCTTTTGCGGCTATCGGCCTGTCGGGCGACCGGCGCGCTTGGTTTGGACCAGCTTTTCCCGCAGGGCGGCCAGTTGCGCTGCGCGGCGTTCGGGCGTGTGGACATCCATCACATAGGCCTGAGCCGAGCGCGCCATCTCCATGCGACGGGCCGGGTCCTTGATCAGGGATTCGATGGCGGCGCCGAGGCCTTGCGGCGTCAGGTCATCGACATAGAGGGCGTGGGGGCCGCTGGCCTCGCGTAGGCCGCCGCGACCGGACGAGATCAGAGCCGCGCCCGCCGCATGGGCCTCCAGGGCGGTCAGGCCCAGAGGCTCGGCCCAGACCGACGGGGTCAGGGCGATGGCCGCCTGCTGCATCACGGCGCGCACCTCGGCCAAGGGAGCCGAGCGCAGGATCTGGACGCGGTCGCCGTATCGGCTCAGCGGCGCCACATGGGGTTCGGCCCAGTCCGCGTGTCGGTCCCAGTCGTTCAGCATCAGCACGGCGCGCCAGTCAGGATGGCGCTCCAGCACCTCGGGCAGGGCGGCGCAGATCAGGTCGACGCCCTTTTCCGGCATGGCGCGTCCGGCGAAGGCGATGACTGGTGCACGGTTTTCGATCGGCGCGCGCCACAGGTCGACGTCGATGGGGTTGGGCACGGCGAAGGCCTTGGCCTCAAGACGCGGGAAGTCCTTGAGGAAGTCGCTCCGCGCCGCCTCGCTGACGAAGATCAGGCCGTCCATGCGGTCGTAGCGCCGCTCATAGCGCCAGCGGTCGATGAAGTGACGCGGCGGCTTCACTGCATTGTGGCGATACAGGGTGACGGCCGCGTCGGGAAAATCCTGGGCGAGGGCGACGGCCTGCTGGGTCTGCTGATGGAACTCGATGACGTCGGGGCGATACTCGCTCAGCGCCTGACGCAGGGCCTTGAGGCGGTTGGCGGCGGGCAGGGCGTGCACCGACAGACCATCACGGCCCCCGGCGCCTTCGCAGCAGAAGATGCGGACCTCGCCCGTATCGGCCTTGGCCAGGGTGCGGGCCACCGTCTCCATGGAGTTGGGCTGGTCGAGGCAGAACCGCGCCCCGACAGGCATGACGACGGCGGTTCTCATGCTGTGGCTTCCCCGGAGAAGGCTATTGCGCGGCGGCGCGGGCCTCGAGGGCGCGCAGGCGCCCTTCCTCGGCCTTGAGGTCGCCGGTCAACTGGCCTTTCAGGGCTGGGTCGGTGGTGGCGGCCAGCAGGGCGCGGGTGTCCGCGACGGCCTGACGGCGCGCGGCGATCAGGCGCGACAGTTCATCGCCTTTGGTGGTGACGGGGGC